>NZ_QQWI01000010.1 GCF_004125825.1 Fusibacter sp. A1
TCATTTATATGTTTATTCAATACCTTGTCTTTGAATGAAACTTTATAATGTAGACTCATGATGTTCTCCTTTTCCATATATGATATATGGCTCAGCTTATCATGTCTACTTAAATGGGTTCACTTCATCGGAACGGTGGCTCAAAATGGTCCGGAATATGCACTTACACAGAAATTAACAAATACTTGGTAAAAAGCAGATGGTAGTTAATCGACTTGTAATGCTTGATTCAAGTTACATGAAATAGCAGACTTGACCAAGTGGTCAAGGTGTGGTAATATTATAGTATGACCAACTGGTCAAGGTGTGGTAATATTATAGTATGACCAACTGGTCAAGGTTAGGAGGTAATACTATGACAATTGTAAAATTAGAAAATTTGACAAAGTATTATGGAAAAAATAAAGGAATCGAGAATGTTTCTTTTGAAATTGGAGAAGGTGAAGTTTTTGGATTTATTGGTCCAAATGGAGCAGGAAAGTCAACGACCATTAGAACACTCTTGGGTTTTATTAAACCGACAAGTGGGTCAGCAACCATCCTTGGAAGAGATATAAGTTTGAATTTAAATGATGCGAAAATGAATTTAGGATACTTACCTTCAGAAGTAGCTTACTATGATGACATGAATGCATTGCAATTACTTAGATATTCCGGAAAGTTTTATAAAAAGAATTTTGATGCTAGAATTCATGAATTAGCAGCCTACTTCGAGTTAGACCTAAAAAGAAAGATAGAAGACTTATCTTATGGAAATCGTAAGAAGGTAGGCATTATACAATCGTTGTTACACAGTCCAAGATTATTAATTCTGGATGAACCAACAGGAGGTCTTGATCCTCTTATTCAAAGCAGATTTTTTGATTTATTAGACAAGGAAAGAAAAAATGGCACAACAATTTTCTTTTCTTCACATATATTAAGTGAAGTTCAAAGGATGTGTGACCGAATTGGTATTATCAAAGAAGGCGAATTAATTAAAGTTGAAAAATTAGCAGATATGCAAAAAGTAAGATATAAAAAAATAGGGATAGAATTAGATCGATTACCTGAGATAACCATTTTTGACAACATTTCAACTAAAGAGTTATCCATTAAGGGCAACAGGGTTGATTTTTTGTACTCTGGTGAAATGCATGATTTATTACAAGGTATTTCAAAAATTGGTGTAAAAAACTTATGGGTTGAGGATCCTAATTTAGAAGAAATATTCATGCACTATTATCAGTAGAAAGGTGGATGTTATGATTTTATTACAGAGAGAATTAAAGGCGAATTTAAGAGGTATTATCATATGGATGATTGTGTGTGGTGGCGTTATGACTATGTCGCTGTCTATGTTTCCTTCCTTTGCTAAACAAGGTGATTATCTTGCAGAAGTGCTAGCTAGTTTTCCAGAGGAAATGTTAGCAGCAATAAATGCAAGTAGTATTGATTTTACTAACGTGCTAGATTATTTTGGCTACATTTATCAATATGTATTACTTGCAGTTGGGATTATGTCAATGATGTTGGGTGTTAGCGTATTATCAAAAGAAGAAGGTGAAAAGACGATTGAATTTTTGAATGCAAAACCAATGACAAGAAGTACTATCGTAACTGAAAAGATTCTTTTTGTATTAACGCAGATAGTGTGTGTCAGTGCTTTTTTATCTTTTATGGGTTATGTATTAACTAATGGATTTAATGATGGCAGAATTGCGTTAGAACCATTCATTTATGTGTTCTTAGGTACGATTCTAATAGGTACAATTTTTGCATCTATAGGATTGGTCATATCTGTATTCGTTATAAAAACAAAAAGATACATTCCCATTGCATTAGGAATGGTGTTTACAATGTATTTCATGTCTATGATGGTTGCTGTTAGCGATAAGTTAAGTGGATTAAAGTATATTAGTCCCTTTAGTTTATTCAATATAGGTGACTTAATTAATACATTAAGTATAGATTATGAAAATTTACTGATTGCTCTGACACTAATCATTGGATTGGTAACTACTACTTATATATTATATAATAGAAAGGATTTTTATACTTAGAAAAATTAACGCATTTTGATGATTAAGAAGGTAGAATATGAAATTAGAAGGCATTGAGCAAGATATTAAAACGAGAATAATTCAAGCTTTAATTGATGAGTATTCAAAAAATGGTTATTCCGGTGCTTCTACAAATATGATTGTTAAACAAGCAGGAATTTCAAAGGGATCCTTATTTAATTATATAGGAAATAAAGAAGAGCAGTATATATTTATCGTTGATTATGTAATGCAATTCTTTATTGAAACATTATCAAAATCTATGATAGATATTCAGTTGCCAGGTGATTACTTTGATCAACTATTACTAAAGAGTCAAATTAAATTGCAATTAGCTTTAGAATATCCCAAAGAGTATAAATTATTACTAGATGCATATTTAGAACCTGCTGAAGAAGTGAAGAAGTATATGGCAAGTCAATACGCCATATTTTCAAAAACAACAATGCTTAAAGGTAGTGAGAACTTCGATGCAAAGTTATTAAAAACACCTGAAGATAAGGAAAAACTGATAGAGATAGTATTTCACTTGATTTCAGGGTATTCAGATAGTTATATTAAGAATTGTGATACATTGACGATTGAAGCTATTCCGGGCGCGCTTGAAGAAATGACAAGAGAATTGGATACTTACTTTAAAGCATTGAAAAGGGCATTCTTTAAATGAAAAAGCATATGAGGAGTGAATTATATGAATATAGTAGAAACCATTAATAATCGGTTATCGACAAGAAGTTTTAAAACAGAATCCATAGGATATGAGTTATTGGAGAAGATAAGAAAGTATTCAGAAGAACTGGAAGTGCCATTTAATCACTCTGTTGAGATTTGTTGTTTTAAAGCAAGTCCATCAAAGAAGCTTTATACCGTGTTTAATGCACCAGAGGATAATATTGCATTCATAAGTGAGACTGATTATGTATCAATTTCTAAGGCTGGTTTTATAGGCGAATTGCTTATATTGTATGCAACTAGCTTAGGTATATCCACCTGTTGGTATGGTCATTATCATTTAGGGGAATTAGAACAAAACATGCCTCATCTTGGTGTTCATAAAGGCGTTGGAAATAAAAAGTTTGGTTATGGAAAAGGACCTGTGGAAGGGCGAAGAACAATATGTATCTCGCCACTAGCTTACTGGAATCCAAATGGATTGAGGCTGCTAGATAGAATACAAAAACAACGAATTAGTTATAATAGAAAACCAATTGAAGAATTATTGGTTGGAGAATTATCAAAAGAGGATATATCTCCAAAAATTCTTTTCGCACTAGATTTAGCACGAAAAGCGCCATCGGCAGGTAATGGTCAATTTTGGCGGTTTGAGGTAATGGAAAATCAAAAAAAAATTACTGTAGCTATGCCGATTGGTTATAAACATATTAAGTGGGAACATCCCAATGTGGATATTGGAATTGCAGCCTGTCATTTATGGTTGGGATTATTAGAACAAGGAATCACTAGTAATATTACTGTTCATGAAGATCAGGGACGAGCTGTTTGGACATTTGATTTAGACATGTAAAGACGCTAATAGTCTTCAAGCGTACCTGTAATTGAATTTGATGCAGCTTAGATTGTTTCTCTAGGCTGTATTTTTTATAGCCTCCCCGTGTCAGTCATACACAGCCACACTTACTATAAAGGTCTGTCACCAACAGGCTTACCTCCTATCCGGTACTCGTGGTAAGACACGCAAAAAAAGACCTCACCAAGGTCTTTTTCACTTCAAATCCTATTCGATTTCAAAACCCTTCTCTTTAAAAACAGCTTTTACTTTCTCCCAATCGATGTTACGGAGCTTCGCTCCCTTTTCCAGACTGACAGTTCTACCGATCGTATGCACTATACCCGGACGGAGTATGTGAGAAAAGCCTAGACCGACCATGACTTCGATGACTTCCGGGTGGGCTTTCGTAATTTCATAAACATTATTTGTTGCTTTGATTTTTGTCATATTGGTTCTCCTTTACGAAATCAATTGATATTACTTATCAATTACCCTTTGACGGAAATCCTAATCATACATTTGTTTTTGTGTCCCTACAGAGGGATGCGATGACCAGCACGTTCAAGAGTTCAGTTATGAGATAGATACAATTGATTAAAAGAGTTGGCTTAAGTCCTCTCCTTATAGATATCGATAAAACCTTCAATAAATTGCTGTTCAAAATGATTCAGTTCAGATTTTATTTTTTTTATATATCCCATTTGGATCATTATTGGAGGTCCGAATGGGATCTTTTTTAGCTTTAATCCATACAGATCCCATAGAGTATTCAAATTCTGATAAAAGCCTCACCGTGTCAGTCATACTCAGCCATGAGCCACCGTTCAATTGGAACGGTGGCTCTTTTAGCAAGTATATGCACAATATGATGAATTACATGCTTACCGCGAGCTATCATCGTGATACACCTTACGAAGATCCATGCGTAAAATGGTAGTGGTTTACTAATAATATGTGCTTATATAAGCCAATCTTTGTGTTTGAGTCGATATCTTGCTGAACCAAATGGAATGGGCATTAATTCATGCAGAAAATGCGACTGTACTGTATAAGAATGCAATTAGCGTGGTTCGATATGAGACTATGAATATCAAGAAAAAATTTGAGAATTCCTATGCGATGCTGGTGAGTTAAAGAATAGTTGCCATATTAAATTTGAAAGGGGTCTACATGGTGAAAGTGGTTAAGCTATTAAGTATAATACTCTTCAACCTTGTTGCACTGATGATTCACCTATATACTTTTTTGTTTTATATTTATATTACAGCTGAAATTCCAGTTAGCTATACCGTACTTGAATGGAATCAACATCTACGCAATTTGGTTTTGTCTGGAATCCTACTATTCCTACAGGCGGCACTACTATTTTTGATTACCCAAAGAAAAAGAAAGCTCGGTAAATGACCTTCTAATAACTATGATAAACAAGGTGCAAATTTTGGCCAATCGAGTGCTAAAAAGTATCCCATATCATGCGGTTTTCAACTTCAGCAGTTTAGTCAGCAAGGTTACGTCATTAAAACTAAACCATTAAGTCATAGGTTAAGGCGTGTTATAATTTTATTCGAGGTAGTATGGTAATAGGGGGATGATATGTCGAATGGCATAGTTGTGTTTGGTCTAAATGGTAGTGGAAAATCGACACTGGGAAGAGCGGTAGCGAATGCTCTGGAATATAAATTTATGGATATCGAGGATTATGTCTTTTTAGAGTCTGAGATACCATATACCAAGCAACGTTCAAGAGAAGAGTATTTGAGGTTGATGCAAAATGATATTAGAGAGCATGACAAGTTCGTTTTGTCAGCTGTAAAAGGCGACTTTGGAGATGAGATATCCTCAGCTTATAGACTGGGTGTTTTCATAGATGTGCCATATGACATTAGAATTGAACGTGTGGAGCAAAGAATGATAAGTAAGTTCGGAGATAGGGTGAAATTCGGTGGGGATATGTATGAATCGGAAGTGCAATTCCTTGACTTTGTTAAGACACGCAATGTTCTAAGTGTTGAAATGTGGTCGGAGACTTTGGAATGCCCAATCATTCGTGTTGATGGCACAAAAGAGATACTAGATAATGTTAAGTTGATTGAAAAGAGTTACTTAGATATGTTAGCTTGCAAGAATAGAGTTGAAAAATGAGGTTTCCAAGTGCTTCATTCAATAATTGATTTAGTGTTAGAAATGAAGATCTGAGGAAATTGCCTAATTACATTCAAAAGGAGAATCATAGTCTATCTAGTAGACTAGGGGAAAGGACAGGAATATGGAGGCACTATTCCACAGCTGTCCGAGGTGTGAAAAAAAAATCGAATGTCGGAACTTATTCCAAAGTTGTGCGTCTAATCTGTAGAAACTTATGAAAGACATATGGAGGAATACACATGAAAAGAATGATAAGCACATTTATGGTTGCAGCACTTTTAGTGACCGCCGCATCTGCGTTTGCGGATACAGGGAACACATCGGCACCGATGCCTGTTTTAATATCTGAACCAGTACCGACGCTTTATGACAACACTAGCTCAGTCAATTTTGACCTAGTGCAAGACAACGACGAGTTCACGATCATCTTGGATGAGAACATCACAACTGGCTATTCATGGATCTACACGATCAAAGACAAAGCACACGTCAGCTTTATCAGCGACAGTCAAGTCGGTGCTCAAACGGACCTGATCGGCGCAGGCGGCACACACGCATTTAAGTTCAAAGTAAACAGCGAAGGTGTTTCGACTATCACATTCGACTACCAAAGACCTTGGGAAAACGGCAGTGTGGATACGTTGACAGTGTTAGTGTATAAAAACGGCGATACTGTAATTGTAGAAGAAGACAAGACGGTTTACGCGCTCGATGGTGCTGTAACTACTGAAACGGCGGTTAAAGACGTGTTTTACAAAGAAGAGAAAATAGTGTCAGATGTCGATGCTCAAATCATCGACGGCGTGGTGATGGTTCCTTTAAGAAGCACGCTTGAAAAAATGGGTTACAAAGTAACATGGAACCAAGAGACAAGACGCGTGGAGATTCAACAAGGCGCGCAGTGGACATCGGTTGGAATTGGCGAAAACGCATACTTTAAAAACAGAATGGCACCGGCTCCACTAAGCGCGGCACCGGTTATTGTAAATGGCAGAACCCTTGTGCCAGCAGAATTCTTCTCAGTCATCCTTGGAAAGAACCTTATGGTCGAATCGGGTAACTTGTCATTCGACGATCAAGAAGCAGTCATCCATTCGGGGTATGTCAAGGAGATCTCGACAGATGAAACAGGCATGACGACCATTACACTCACAAGTGACATGGATTCGGATGATATCATGTTACAGACCATCATCCACACGTCGAAGGCCTTTACTTTCTATCAAAAAGAGGTAATCGTCGGTGACTTTGTAAGTGTTGTGAGCGCGATGTTCATGACAATGAGCATTCCCGGTCAAACGAGTGGGTATCTGGTTTTCTAGCTCACGAAAAATGAATAGTTATGAATCGAAGGCGGGTCTTGTACCCGTCTTTTTTTGTGGCGAATGCCTACTAATAAAAATGCTATACTGTAAAAAAGGCTAATTGAATGAAGCGTTTACAGTGTGCTTCACATCGTCTGAAAGGCACTGTGCAAACTGACTTGATTGATAGAGGAGGATGGATGGAAACTGAGAGATTGATTTTACGACCGTTCACTAGGGACGACATCAAGGACTTATACGAATACCTGAGCGATGCGGACGTTGTTGCTTATGAACCTTACGGTCCGCTAAGCTACGAAACATGCTGCGAAGAAATTGAAGACAGAAGTTGTGACAAACGGTTTATTGCCGTCGAACTGAAATCTACCGGAAAAGTCATTGGCAATGTCTATTTGAATCTGGTCGATCCGGAGTTGCCCGCACATACGAAATCGGTTATGTTTTCAATAAGGCATACCACGGGAAGGGCTATGCCACAGAAGCTGTCAGGGCGGTGGTGGACAACACCTTCAAGTTTAAGAACGCCCATAGGTTTGTGGCGTTTTGCAATGTGCTTAACGAACCGTCCTGGCACCTGCTCGAACGCATCGGCATGAGGAGAGAAGCCCATCGGGTCAAGAATATGTTCTTTGACAATGACGAAAAGGGTGATCCGCTTTGGTTTGATTCCTACCAGTACGCCATATTGGAAACTGAATGGCATAGCGAGTGAGGCAAGTCGACCATCGGCAACTGGCAATGACCTACGCAGAATAGGTAATAAGGGCTAAGGATGATGCACAAAAGACTTAGCCCTTACCGCCATATGCCGCCTGCGCAAAAGCGATCAAATTCTTCAAGTCATCCGATAGGTGCTTGTCCTTGTGAATGAGGATCTGTACGTATTGGATGAATTTTTTTTCTGTTTGGACCTTCTTCATTTCATTCTTTTCAAGTTCCATAGCCACAGTTGCGTAAGGCATAAAGGAGAATCCGAAGCCTTGTTTCACATAGCTCTTTATGCCTTCGATACTTTCCATCAAGATGGACGTGCCGAGTGTCACGTCATGGGTGTCGAAAAACTCATAAAAAAGACGATTGTAGCCGGTATGCCCCTTCGATAACAGATACTTTTCTTCAGACAAATCCAAAGCGCTATCAGGAATTGCTGATTGAGCGCCTTTCACAAATACGATTTCCTCCTCGAACAGGGTGGTTGCGTTCACACGAGAATCCCTTACCTCGTCATCTAGCGTAAATCCAATATCGATTTGATGCTCCAAAATGAACTGATGGATTTCCTCGCATCTTGCAATGATGAAATTGATGCTTAAATTATGGTGCTCTTCAATGAATGTTCTGAAAAAAGTTGGAAACTTGTACGTGCTTAAGGATTCCGTGATACCGACTTTTAAGGTTCTTGGGGTGTTCTTATTGAGCATGGCAAAGGTTTCATGATGTAGGTTCAGAATTGAGACGGCTTTCTCCCTCAGCAGCTCACCCTTTGCTGTCAGGTAGATTCTTTTTCCTATGCGTTCAAAAAGAGTGCAGTCTAGATCCTTTTCGAGACCTTTTACGCTATCTGAAACGGTGCTTTGCGCATAATTCAGTACTTTAGCCGCTTCTGTAAAACTGCCCATTTCACAAACCTTCAAGAAAACTGTCAATTGCCTGATTTCCAAGTCATACTCCTTTCCTATCGGTATAACCGATGATATATATCGAATAGTTCTGTTTTTCCTATCTTTGTAATCATGATACCATCATACTATCCAAATGCGAAGAGAGGAAATATGAATGAATAAATCAGGTTTAGCGTCAATGGGCATTTTACTGAGTGCGTTTTTCTGGGGAACTTCGGGCATTTTAACACAAATCGGCCTTGTGGAGACAACGCCGATGCAACTCATAGCCATTAGATTCATAGTTGCCGCTATGGTGGCAGGGGTCTTTTTAAAACCTAATCTAAAGAGTCTTTCGTCAAAAAGCATGATCACCGGACTAGTGTTATCAGCGCTTTTAACGGTTATGTATGTGACTTCGACAATCGGCCTTAAGTATACCAGCGCATCGAATGCAGGCTTTATCATCGGGGCGGCGGTCGTCTTTGTCCCGATCATCAATCAGCTTCTTTTTAAAGCCAAGGGTAAGCCGAAAGAGTACGTTGCGGCGGTGATCTGTCTGATCGGATTAGGTCTTGTAACCTTGGCAGGCTCCACACCGCTCAACTACGGCGACCTGCTATGTTTTGGAGATACGATCGCCTATGCGCTATTTATTATTTACAGCAGTAGAATCAGTGAGTCTGAAGATCTAAATCTGCTTGGATTCATTCAGTATGTTCTTGTAGCATTGTTTTCAGGCACCTACTCACTCCTAGTCGAAGGACCTGTTCTGTCGATAGGCTTAGAAAGCATGCTTGTCCTTTTGACGCTTGGTGTCTTTTGCACCTTTGTAGCGTTTCAAGTGCAGTTGAGGGCACAACAACATATCAGCGCAGAAAAAGCGGGGCGCCTTTTGACATTCATACCGATCTTTACTGTGCTTGTGGACTTCCTGGTATTTAAAACGCAGTTAAGTCCCGCAGCTATGTTGGGTGGAGCGCTTATCATAATGGCTACTGTTTTAGGCGATTTGGATTTCAAACATGTCTTCGCATCCCTCTCAGGTACTGTGGCGGAAGGTTAAGCTCTGCATGCGGGCACTTTGATTTTTCAATAGGCTGCGCAGCTCTCGTTAAAACCTTGCTGTCATGACACAAGAAGAACCACCTGTCGATTTCAACAGGTGGTTCTTTTCATAGTTCGCTTGATTACAATTACCTTAAATTCCACCACCGAGTGACAAAATTTAGTAAAATGGCAGTAGTATTGTTTTATTGCAGTTCTTTTGATGATTGATAGAGTTTACAAAGAGGTGTCATTAAGGAGATGTTTGATGAAAAAGCAAATAGGCGCAATTGTTTTATCGATACTGCTGATCATAATTGGAGTCCTGTCGTTTCAACTGATAATGCTGACGAATGCGTTTCATGATCTTGAACGCAAGCAGCATGAAGCAATGCTTGAAATTGATCAGCTACAAGTTGACGTTGATCGAAAATCAGTGGTATCCGGTGAAAGCAATGACGGGTTATCTAGAATGGAAGCTTTGCTGAATCAGATGGATGATAAAGTAAGAATGCTAGAATCGGAACTGGATGGGTATCAAATCAAGCAGATGTTAAATCGGCTTACTTCAATAGAAAGCAAGATAGCCAATATTCCCGTTGACGAAACGCTAAACGCTAAAGCTAAGGTAAAAGACTGGTTGTCGCTATTTTCTGGTAAACAAGCTAGTCAAGTGAATGGTGCTCTGGTTAAAGAGGCGATGGGCGTTAACTCTGACTTCTACTATGATCATTATGCCGCATTTGAATCACCTGAGAGCATTGAAAAACTTACATTTATGATACAAACGGTTTTTCAAGAAGGAGAGGGCTACACTGTAGAGCTTATATCCGAAACAAATCAGGTATATAGGGTCAATGACACTGATGGGAACGCCTTTGATGTCTACTTAAATGATGATGGAATCTACTCCCTTTGGGTATTTGGTTTTCTTTGTGATCAGTATTTCTCCGAGTTTGCAGTAACGATCATCCAACATAATCAGCAGGACACGTTTACAATGCTTGCTTATGAAGCGTATGATGCAACACCTGAAGATGTCGAAACACTATTGAGCAAACACCTGAAGGGCATTGATGGATTTGATTTGTCCTCGCTGTCCTACCTCTTTAAAGGAATCGATGTAGACGGATTTCAATTTACCATTTACGACAGGGCGGGGCATACTTTGGATTTTCATGTGAATCACAGTGACGGTTTCACAAGTATCAAGAATGCAGACCTCATGTGGGGAGAATAGCAATTCGTACCGGAATGGAACAAGTTGATCAAATGCGAATGAATTTGTCTTAGAGTTTGTCCGGATGATTTAGTTTATCGCCGCGGAAAGGTCTAATTGCGTGTTTTAAAAGGAATCATCGATAATAGGATTATACTCGAAGGCATAGATGCCCATGATGATACGGCTGTTCTTGACATTAAACCCTACCTGCCATGTAGCGACCGAGTCCTAAAGGTTCATACTGCAGACTGGGCGACTAATTGGCCACAATCATTAGAAGAATCATCAACGTTTGATTGGAGCAAGGTATTTGATAGTGCAATGCTGTGAAAAGTGGATTGTAGACCTCAATAGACAAAGCAAACCATTGCGTCATCCTGTGGAAAAATTCATACAATTCATAATTTCATATTGACGAAATTATCAGATGTGATAGAATAGGGTAAACGTTTACCTAGAGGTGCTTAATGAAAATAACGATAAAAGACATAGCGAAATTAGCTGATGTATCTACTGCAACAGTTTCTAAAGTAATCAATGGTAAGGATAAAAATATTTCGAGCAGCACTCGGAACAAGATTCTCAAAATCATTAAAGAAACCAATTATGTTCCAAATAGAATTGCTTCAAGTATGATTACAAAAAAAACGCATTCGATCGGTCTTGTTATTCCTGATATTACAAATCCCTTTTTCCCTGAAATAGCGAGAGGGGTTGAGGATCTTGCAAATCAATATTCCTATCATGTGATTTTATGTAATTCGGATAACAATAGCAAAAAGGAACTCGAATATATCGAAATGTTACAAGAAAAGATGGTTGATGGCATTATCTTGACCTCTTCTAGCAATTCAAAGGGCAGTGCGCCCACGCTGAGCAAACTTCAAATACCAGTAATTACAGTGGATAGGGAGATTGAGGGGGTCACAACGAGCGGAAGGATAATTGTCGATAACTATAGTGGCGCTTACGAAGCGGTTACCTATATGCTTAATTCGGGCTATAAGAAAATACTCCATTTAGCGGGACCTATGACGACTAAACCATCTGTAGACCGCTATCAAGGTTACTTACAAGCCCACAAGGACTTCGGTGATCTAGTGGATGATTCTTTGTATATCGAAGGACACTACACCGCTGAGTTTGGATATAAGGGAATTAAAACAGCGCTTAAGCATGAATTGGATTTTGATGCAGTCTTTTGTGGCAATGACTTGATCGCGCTTGGGGCGATTAAAGGCCTTCATGAGTTAAGGTTGAGAGTACCGGAAGATATCGGCGTAGTAGGGTTTGATGATATCTATATGGCGACCCTGATCGATCCCAACTTAACGACGGTTCATCAGCCCAATTATCAAATGGGCTACAAGGCGGCACAAATGTTGATCGATGTGATAGAGAATAGAACGTTAAGTGATGTAGAAGAAGTTTTAATGACAAAACTTGTGATAAGAGAAACGACTAAATAGTCAATTCTCTTTGTATGGTTAAACGTTTAACTCGTTGAAAATGAATAGGTGGAAAGAGATGAAGAAGATACTGGTTGTAGGTAGTTTGAATATGGATTTAGTTACAAAAGTAGATGTTACTCCTACTGTTGGTGAAACGGTTTCGGGAACAGGTTTGGAATTGATTCCTGGTGGAAAAGGTGCCAACCAAGCGATTGCCATGTCTAAACTAGGTGCAAATGTAAAAATGGTAGGCTTGATCGGCGATGACCAGTATGGCGACTTGCTAAGGTCGAATCTAGAACTTGAGGGTGTGGATCACTCAGAGGTTAGGATGGTGAGCCAGTGTCCTTCGGGTATCGCTTTTATCATGGTAAACCGATCAGGTGACAATTCCATTGTGGTAGTTCCTGGTGCAAACGAAAAATTGCTACCGACAGATATTCAGGAGTCCTGGTTTGAGGATGTGGAGTACCTGGTCTGTCAGTTGGAAACACCGCTAGATACCATTGAAGAAGTCCTAAAGGAAGCAAAGGCAAAGCATATCAAGACAATTTTGAACCCAGCTCCTGCTAAACAGCTAACTAAGGACTTGTTGAGGCATGTGGATATGTTGGTGCCAAATGAGACGGAGTTTTATCATATTACTGGGATCAAGATCACATCTAAAGAAGATTTTATTGAAGGGTACCGAATGATCAACCAACTAGGCATCAAAGAGCTGATCGTAACGATGGGCGCCCAGGGGTCATGGTACTATAACGGAACCGATTTTATTGAGGCGAAGGCTGAAAAGGTGAACGCGATAGATACCACCGCTGCGGGGGATAGCTTTATTGGCGGTGTAGTCACTAAACTTGCTTCTGGCTATTCGATGAGTGAAGCACTGGACTACGGTTCAAAAGTAGCGGCGATTACGGTAACTCGATTTGGAGCGCAAAGTTCATTGCCGACATGTGAAGAGGTAGAAGCGTTAGAGGTGAAAAATGAGAAAAGGTAAATTATTAAATTCAAATATCGTTTCTGTATTAGCTAAACTGGGTCATACCGATACGATAACCATCGCTGATGCAGGACTGCCTATACCCGGAAAAGTGGAACGGATTGATTTGGCGCTTCTTAAAGGTGTTCCTTCATTTTTAGAAACGTTGATGATTGTAGCAAGCGATATGGAAATAGAAAAGATAACACTTGCGGAAGAGATCAAGACACATAACCCGGAAGTATTAAATGTGATAAAAGAGAAGTTTGAGCAGATAGAAATAACTTTTGTCAGCCATGAGGAGTTCAAGCAGCTTAGTAGCGGGTCGAAAGCAATCATACGAACTGGCGAATGTACGCCATATGCCAACATTATTTTGCAATCCGGCGTAAATTTCGAAGAGGCTTAATATGAGTGATGTCATTTTAAGAATGGAAGGAATCACCAAAGAATTTCCAGGTGTCAAAGCACTGGATAGGGTGAACTTGAATGTTTATAAAAACCGAGTGATGGCACTGCTTGGTGAAAATGGCGCGGGCAAATCCACGTTAATGAAAATTCTTTCTGGTGTTTATCAAAAAACCGAAGGTGAGCTATACCTGATGGGAGAACCGCTTGAAGTGAGTGGTCCCAAAGACGCAATGGAAAAGGGAATCGCTATCATACATCAAGAGCTCAATTTGATCAACGAGTTAAGCATTGCTGAAAATATCTTCTTAGGTAGGTTTCCTCAAAAACACGGAAAAATCGATTGGAAAGCACTTGAAAGTAAATCGGAAGCGCTATTGACGAAGCTTAATCTAAAACTGAATCCCAAAACACTAGTTAAAGAACTCAGTATCGGGCACCAACAAATGGTTGAGATCGCAAAGGCTTTGTCATTTGACGCTCGAATCATTATCATGGATGAACCTACCGATGCGTTGACGGACACTGAATCAGAGAGCTTATTTGATGTGATCGAAGAATTGAGGGCCCAGGGTAAGAGCATAGTGTACATTTCACATCGATTGCCTGAAATCTTCAAGATCTGTGATGATGTTACCGTGTTGAGGGATGGACAGTTCATCAATGAATCAAAAGTCTCTGAAATTGATGAGGACAAGCTGATTGAACTGATGGTTGGAAGGAAGCTGGAAGAGCAATATCCGTATTTGGATTCAACCAGTAATGAAGTGATATTTGAAGTGGAAAAACTATCGAACCGGTTTGTACAGGATATAAGTTTCACCCTGAATCGTGGAGAGATATTGGGGATTGCCGGATTAATGGGGGCGGGTCGCACCGAACTTGCAAAATCAATTTACGGGGCAATTAAAAATGACACTTGTAACCTAAGGCTAAATGATAGAAAAGTGAATATCGTCGATGAGGCGAGCGCTCTTAAAGAAGGCATCGCTTATGTATCTGAAGACAGAAAAAAGGATGGTCTCGTTCTTTCACTTTCGGTTAAAAAGAATATGAGCTTATCCTCGTTGTCAAAGTATAGCAATTTTATGCATATAAAAAAATCGTCGGAAACCAAAATGGCGGACACCTTTAAAGAGCAAATGCAGATTAAAACACCGTCACTGGATCAGATCGTAAAGCATTTAAGTGGTGGTAATCAGCAAAAGGTATCCATTGCAAAAGCGTTGTCGTGTGATCCTAAAGTGTTGATTTTAGATGAACCCACTCGGGGTGTCGACGTAGGCGCAAAAAAAGAAATCTATGAATTAATGAATTCGTTTAAAGAAGATGGCATGGGCATCATCATGATTTCTTCAGAGATTCCGGAAATATTAGGAATTTGTGATCGTGTTTTAGTGATGCATGAAGGTAAAGTTGCAGGCATTCTTTCTAGAAGTGAAGCAACTCAGGAAAGTATCATGAGGCTTGCAATAGGCATCGAGGGGGCAAATTAATGAATCAAACTACTAAAACTATCTTAAGGCGATATCAATCAGTGATTGCGCTAATTATCTTTTCGATCATCATCGCGATGTTGAACGATCGATTTATGACATTTTCAAATATCATGAATATTTTGCGACAAACATCGATCAATTCAATCATTGCGGCAGGTATGACATTTGTCATTTTGACTGGCGGTATTGATTTGTCCGTCGGCTCAACCTTAGCTTTTTCTGGTGCCATGGTCGCATGGTTCATTGCAAGCGGAATGAATCCCTTGCTTGCGATTGTTCTTGCCCTAGCCATAGGAACAGCGATCGGTGTACTTAATGGAATCGTGATTTCAAAAGGTAAATTACAACCATTTATCGTCACACTGGCGACCATGACTGTTTTTAGGGGTGCTACGTTAGTATTTACAGACGGAAAACCAATAAGTACCGGATATGAGTCCAATGCAGAATTTTTAACGCAGATCGGTAATGGTTATTTAGGTGTGATTCCAATTCCTATTGTGATCATGATCTTTGTTTTCGCAATCGGCTACTATATTCTGACTCAAACTTCCTTTGGAAGATATGTTTATGCGCTGGGCGGCAATGAGGATGCGACGAAACTATCAGGCATAAACACCAACAGACTTAAAATTATTGTTTACGGAATGAGTGGTTTATTTGCAGCACTTGCCGGTGTCATTATCACTGCGAGATTGTCTTCTGCCCAACCTACAGCAGGGCAGGGTTATGAGCTGGATGCCATAGCCGCAGTCGTATTAGGTGGAACTTCATTGGCTGGCGGTCTAGGTACCATCATGGGTACCGTGACAGGAGCGCTTATCATTGGAATTTTAAACAATGCCTTGAATCTTATGAATGTAAGTTCCTATTATCAGCTCTTGGCAAAGGGTGTAGTGATTCTAATCGCAGTACTGATTGACCGTAAGGAAAAATAGTTATTGATGCTGTTTACAGCTGATATAAATTGTGTGACAGGGGTTGCACAACAAAAAAAACAATTTGAGGAGGATCTCATGAAAAAAGTATTATCTCTTGCACTGGTGTTACTTTTATTGATGTCAATGTTTGCTGGGTGTTCTAGCAATAGTGACAGTGATGAAACTAGCGGTAAAATTGGTTTAATCGTTTCTACGCTAAATAATCCATTCTTTGTGACTTTAAAAGATGGTGCACAAGAAAAGGCTAAAGAATTGGGATTGGAATTAGTAGTACTTGATTCACAAAATGATGCAGCGGCTGAACTTTCAAATATGGAAGACTTACTAACACAGGGTGTTAGCGTTATCCTGATCAATCCAACGGATTCAGATGCTGTTGGAAATGCAATTAAGGCTGCAAATGCAAAAGGTGTTCCAGTAATTACGCTTGATAGAGGTGCGAACTCAGGAGAAGTCGTTTCGCATATCGCATCTGATAATGTAGCTGGCGGCTTAATGGCAGGGCAATACATAGTTGAACTGTTAGGCGGCGCCGGTAAGGTAGTCGAGCTAGAAGGTATCGCAGGCACATCTGCGGCAAGAGATAGAGGCCAAGGATTCAATGATGCTTTGGTTGGTACGGATGTTGAAGTTGTAGCAAATCAAGTTGCAGATTTTGATAGAACTAAAGGGCTTTCCGTAATGGAGAATATTTTACAAGCTCAACCAGAAATCAATGCTGTATTTGCTCATAATGATGAAATGGCTTTAGGTGCTATAAAAGCGATTGAGTCAGCAGGAAAAAACATCATCGTTGTTGGATTTGATGCGACTGATGATGCGGTAAATGCTGTGAAGGAAGGTTCTATGGCGGCGACTGTTGCCCAGCAACCGAATCTAATCGGTAGTTTGGGTGTAGAAGCTGCAAAAAAAGTCATCGACGGGTCTACAGTTGATGCATTTATTCCGGTAGCGCTAAAGCTTATTACAGGTAGCGACGAGCCGGTGGTTCAAGAAGCAAAGACGATGGGTCTGATTCTATCCACCTTGAACAACCCGTTTTTTGTAACTTTAAAAGAAGGTGCTGAAGCCAAAGCTGCTGAACTAGGAGTGGAATTAATCGTTTTAGACTCTCAAAATGATGCGGCTAAGGAACTTTCGAATATGGAAGATCTATTAACACAAGGTGTTGATCTGATCTTAATCAATCCAACAGATTCTGATGCGGTAGGCAATGCAATTAAAGCAGCCAACAGTGCTGGTGTGCCGGTAATTACATTAGATCGTGGAGCTAATCATGGCGAAGTGATTTCTCATGTGGCTTCTGACAATATCGCAGGTGGAGTTATGGCTGGCAAGTACATCGCTGAATTATTAGGTGGTACTGGCAATGTTGTTGAACTCGAAGGTATTGCAGGTACTTCTGCGGCAAGAGATAGAGGTCAAGGCTTTAACGATGCATTAGTAGGAACAGACATAACAGTAGTCGCAAAACAGGTTGCTGATTTTGATAGAACAAAAGGATTGTCTGTCATGGAAAACATTTTGCAAGCACAGCCCGAAATCAATGCTGTATTTGCTCATAATGATGAAATGGCACTAGGAGCACTTACTGCAATTGAAGTATCTGGTAGAGATATTATCGTTGTCGGATTTGATGCGACAGATGATGCTGTAAAAGCTGTAGAAGCTGGTAAAATGGCGGCAACAGTTGCTCAGCAACCCAATTTGATCGGTGCTTTAGGTGTTGAATTTGGATTAAAGGCATTATCTGGCGAGCAAGTTGATTCCTATGTTCCAGTAGAGTTGATGCTAGTAAAATAAGAAATACTCCCCATGCTCCTTTTATCTATCCCATACATGATGTATGGGTTTAGATAAAAGGAGTTTTTTTGCAGTTACAGCCTAATCCAAATGATACATATGAGGTAGACAGCAAGGGTATTCTGTAAGAGGTTCTTACTTATTTATTATCTCTGTCATACTGAATAATATCGTTTACACATTCCTTAACCGATACATAGAGCTTATCGAGTGAGGGCTCGGTAACAAGTGAACCTATTAAGCATACAGGATTTGTTTTTTGATGTGTATTGATATCGGTATAAAAATGACTGGTGAGATCACGGGCTTTAAGGTGGGGAAAGATATACCACTGTTTTACCGTAATTAGCTGCTTAATATCAACACCGACATTCGCTAGCTCATCCGTCATGCCATCGATTGCTGATTTAGATATCTTTCCATATGTATAGGCAACAAGGGTAGTACGTGCCGATTGTCTTTTTGTATAGAAAAACTGAATTTTTCCGTTTTGTCCAAAGTTTGATTTGAAGTAAGTTGTTGGAAGATGTTTATTGTGAACTTCATAAACCGCAGAAATAAAGGGATTGGTTTCGATTTTTTTCATAAGTGTGTTATACAAGGTGTCTTTAATTACATCCTTAGGCAACTTGGTTGTGATGAGGACTTTATCAAAGTAGTCATGTCCGTAAGGTGATTCGATTTTTACCTTTTTGTTTACTACTTCTACATTGATCACTTCGAGCGAATATCTGATATCAGATATATTCTCGCTTAAGCGACTAATAAGGTTCGACATTCCTTTGTTGAGGCTAAGTAGTTTATCTCCTTTTATAAAAGCATAGAGTATGTCAAGACTAAAGATCTTAAATACATAATAGGCTTGAATATGATTGATATTACCGAGTCCGAATGAAGACAGCAAGGGGGTTATGATTTTTGTGATCTGCTCTAACTGATGGTGATTCGCATAGGAGTTAAAAGTAACCAGTAGTTCCTCAGGTACAAAATCAAATCGTACACCCTCAAGATACGTTTTATGTGGTAGAAGGAGTTTAGAAAGCTTGTTAAGTTCTTCAAGTAGAAGTTGTACTTCGTTTTGTGACATCATCTCGGTAGGTTGGTAGCATTCGTTGACATAGTTTTTGTAGATGAAAACCTCTGAGTAGTCAACTTTTAACTCAATAAGCAGCTCTTTGATTTTATTGGAAAAGGAAAATACGGTACCAATGTCTGTGTACACACCTTTACTAAAGAGTGTTCTACAATGACCACCGATATGTTCTTCCTTTTCGTAAATTGTAACCTCAGTTCCTGCTTTTTCTAGTAAGTAGGCGGCTAACATACCACTAAAACCTGCACCAATTACTGCAACTCTCATATAATCACCTATTAATAATTACGGTCCATATACGCCCATATTGGGAGTATGGTTTGTGTGTTTGTAGATAAGTTATGGTACTCGATTGGGGATAATAACCCTTCAGAGTACTGCTTTTTTATGTTCAAGTTGTAATTTCTTATATGGTGCTGAAAACTTATTTTTACATGACTTAGAGCCTGTGCGGATTTAATAAAGGGCATGACAAATTCAGAGTTCACTGATGAGTAGTTTTGCCTTAATTCATGAAACAGCTCCACATGATCATCATCGCTCAGAAAATGTAACGTTGGATCAAAGCCGTGCTCTTTTAAGGTGTTAGAAAGTTTTAACCGGGATACTTGATCAGATTTTTTTAGGAGCTTACGGTCTTCAAAGAAGCAGAGGTAGGCAATTGGCATATTTAAGCTAGTAGCAACTGAAAGGGCGACAGCTGTCAATAGATCCTCAAAATGCTTGTATGAAACCTTTGAATAAATCCTTGAACAGGCGATATGACTTTTTATATCTATGAGGTTGTATAGATAAAGGTGTCCGTAGTTAGGTGTATAGCCGTAATCAGTAATCCAGAAGATCCAACACTCGCCGCTTGTAAGTGAGTTTAAGTCAGGAAGCTGACTTTTATGATCGGCTTGGTATTTTTTTGCATATTTAATGCGGTTTTCTTTGCGCGTTAAGGCGTGTCTTTTTAATATGTTATAGACTGCTGATTCACTAATCTTGCATCCAAGTTCATCAAGTAGGTACTTCAAAGCTCGGGGACCATAGTGGGGATAGGTTTTTACTAGCCTAAATAACTTCTCTTCAATCGAAGCACTGGTCTTATTGAGTGGGATAAAACTTTTTTTCTTGTCGTTTAGGCCATCAATACCATCTTCTTTAAACCTAGTTAACCATCTGTAATAGATTGTTCTAGAGATCGCGTACTTTTTGCAAGTAGGACTGATACCATTTTTTAATCCCTCTGAAATTATTTTATACTTCTGGTCTTTTAGCATGGTTATTTATCTCCCTGATTTTATTCTAATTCCCCAAACTTTAAATGGCAAGATATATTCACTGAGGCAAAAAGTTTACTTTGCCTATCTGTTTACACTTTTTATAAAACTAGCTATAGTTTGATCTGACAAAAGTGTGTGAAATAAATACCTCGTGTTTTATTCTCAGAAAATTCACGCGATTACCCAGCGATTTCCAAGTGTAAACAGTTAGGTAAAGTAGAAGCTCAAAAAAAACGTTGAAAAACTTAGGTTTGATGACCGTATTTAATAGTGGTAGACTCTGCATAAGAACATGGAGGGAAAGTCATGCAAGATATGAAAGTGTTTAAAATTCAAAAGAATATTCATGAGGACAATCAACTGGTTGCAAAGGAAACTAGAAACCATCTTAAAACCAAGTCAACCTACTTAGTCAACATTATGTCCTCACCTGGAAGTGGCAAGACCACTACCTTGGTGAGTACCATTAAGGTTCTAAAAAAGGAGCTTGCAATAGGAGTGATGGAAGCAGATGTCGATTCAGATGTTGATGCAAGAACCGTTCAAAATGCAGGTGCAAAGGCTATTCAACTTCATACGGGTGGACTTTGTCATTTAGATGCCACTATGACCAGACAAGGGCTTGATGAATTGGGGATAGAGGAGTTGGATTTGGTTTTTCTTGAGAACATCGGCAACTTGATTTGCCCAGCAGGCTACGATACTGGAGCTATGAAGAATGTGGCAATTCTGAGTGTGCCAGAAGGTGATGACAAGCCCTTAAAATACCCCAAGATTTTTTGCATGGTCGATGCGCTTATTATCAATAAAATTGATGCACTTGAGCATTTTGATTTTGACTTTGATAAGTTAGAATCGCGTGTTAGAGCCCTAAATCCTGACATTGTCCTATTTAAGGTGTCAGCAAAGACGGGAGAAGGCATTGACGAATGGGCCAAGTGGCTTACATCTGAAATGAGAGGTGAAGGCAATGACAAAAAGTAAAACTCTTGATTTTGATCGCTTAAAGGAAAAGTATAAGTTTGCCTTGTCTTGGGATGATGTTGGAAATCGCCCCTATAGAGAAGATGTTTTGGCTTTGGCTAATAAAATTGGCAGAACTAAGGCCGGTACATCCAGAGAAGCCATACCATTTGGTCCTGAGTATTATGCTATTGCGCCCTTGCTTGACGAATACCAGATAAAAGTTGCCATGAACTTAAGGTTTAGAGAAAAAGTAAGTGCAAAAGATATTAGCGAAGCAATCAGTGAACCCTATGAGAAAGTGGATGAAGCCCTTAAACATATTGCATGGACAGGCCTTGCGTTTGTCAATACCATCAATGGGGTGGACATGTACTGGTTAGATATCTTTGTCCCTGGACACCTAGAAATGATTAATAACAATAAGGAGCTTGTGGAAAAGCATCCTGAAGTTGCTCTTGCCTTTTACTATTTTGGTAGTAAAAAGGGACCAATGGCAGCGGGAATTATGCCTATTGGCGGAGGACCTATGCGTGTACTCCCTATAGAACGAGCAATTGATGGCAATAGTAAAAAGGTGTCTTATGAAGAAATTTCAAAACACCTCAACGAGGCAAGTACATTTAGTGTTTCAGACTGTTCCTGTAGAACTTCTAGAGAAGCGATGGGAGAAGGATGTGGTCATTTAAAAGAGGAAATGTGCGTCCAACTTGACCATGCTGCTGAGTATTACATAAAAACGGGACGCGGGCGAGAAATCAGCCGTGAAGAGGCCTTCGACATTATTAAAAGGGCAGAAGACAATGGCTTGATGCATTCAGTACCTAATCTTGACGAGCCCGGACATACTCATGCTATTTGCAATTGTTGTGGTTGTGGTTGCTATGCTATGCGTTTAGCCAATGAGTACCTCAATAACGATATTGTCAGGTCCAATTATAAGTCAGAAGTTGAAGAAGATAAGTGTGTCGCTTGTGGCGAGTGCGTGGATGTATGCCCGACAAATGCGCTACGATTGGGTCAAAAGCTATGTTCAACAGATGATATTAACGCGCAAATCACTAAACAAACTCCAAGAGATACAGAATGGAACAGTGACAAGTGGAACACAGACTATCGAATAAACCGGAAAAACACCATGGAGACTGGAACTGCTCCTTGCATTACTAAGTGTCCAGCTCATATTCCAGTACAAGGATATATAAAACTGGCTTCACAAGGAAAGTATTTGGAAGCCCTAGAGCTTATAAAAAAACATAATCCACTACCAGCCGTTTGTGGTCGTGTTTGCCCAAAACTTTGTGAAGAAGACTGTACAAGAGGTGATATAGATGAAGCGGTAGCTGTTGACGATATAAAGAAATTTATTGCTGAAAAAGACCTTCAGGAGTCAACGAGATACGTACCGACAAAAAGACATGATTACTCAGATAAGAAAATTGCCATTATCGGTGGTGGACCATCTGGTTTAACGTGTGCTTATGATTTATCCATAGACGGCTATGATGTTACCGTCTTTGAGAAGCAGGCTAGACTTGGTGGTATGTTGACCTTGGGAATACCTGAATACCGTCTGGAAAAAGATGTGATTGAAGCTGAAATAGATGTCTTAAGGGCGATGGGTGTTAAGTTTGAAACGGGGATAGAAATTGGAAAAGACATCAAGATTAACGAGCTAAGAAGTAAAGGGTTTGATGCTTTTTACATTGCCATTGGTGCCCATAGCGGACGTAAACTCAATATTGAAGGAGAAGAAGCGCATGGCGTGTTTTCTGGAGTTGACTTTTTACGTGAAATCAATTTGGGTAGGGGATCTGAGGTCTCAAATAGAACAATCGTCATAGGTGGAGGTAATGTCGCCATCGATGTGGCTAGAAGTGCCATAAGATTATCCGATGTGACTCAAACGGCCATCTATTGCTTAGAATCCCAAACTGAAATGCCTGCCCATAAAGAAGAGATTGAAGAGGCTCTTGATGAAGGTATTGAAATATTCAATGGCTATGGTCCTGCTAGAATTCTCACTTCAGGTGGGAAAGTAAGGGGTGTTGAGTTTAAAAAATGTCTCTCTGTCTTTGATGAATCAGGTAAGTTCAATCCAGTGTTTGATCAGGAAAACCCACTGACTGTCGAGTGTGATCATGTCTTGCTTTCAGTAGGGCAAACCTATGACTATGGTTCGATTTTGGATGGGGAAAATATTGAACTGACAAATAGACATACCATAGCTGTAGATCCCATCACCCTACAAACGAGTCGAGGAGATATCTTTGCAGGTGGTGATGTTGCCAGTGGTCCAAAGCTAGCGATCGATGCAATTGCATCAGGTAAGGAAGCTGCGATTTCTTTACACCGTTATGTGCAAAATGGTCAGTCACTGGTCTTTGGTCGAGATAATCACTCTTACAAGGTGCTCGAGAAATCAAATTTAACTGAATTAGAAAGTTATGACCATGTTAAAAGAGAAAAAACTCACCATGTGGATGGTGCAAGGGCTAGGGAAACATTTAAAGACCTTCGAGGAACCTTCACTGAGGAACAGGTTAAATTAGAAACTGAACGCTGTTTAGGCTGTGGTGCCACAAAAGTTGATGAGTACTTATGTGTAGGCTGTGGTGCCTGTACCCTAAAGTGTAAGTTTGATGCGATTTCACTTAGTCGCGTTCATAATGTTAAAGGGTATGAACTCAAAAACCTACCTAAGGCAGTTCTAAAGAAAGTCATCGGAAGGAAAGTTAAGATTGCTGCAAACCGGTTGAATCCTTTTGTTACAACAAGGTAGGGATAAAGATGCACGAGTTAGGTATTGTATATGAAGTCATTAAAGTTGTAGAAACATTTGCAGAGGCAAACAAGCTTGTGGAGGTTTCTAAAATCGTTTTAGAAATTGGACAGTTATCGCAGGCAGTTCCACGATTTATTAAAGAATGTTACCCAGCAGCAGTCGATGGCACAAGGTTTGAAAATACGGACCTAGAGATCATCCTTGTTCCGGCAATCGGTTGTTGCAAGGGATGCGGTGTGGAGTACAACATTATTACTTATCAAAAAACTTGTCCGGAGTGTCATGGACAAACCTTTGAGTTGATATCGGGTAAAGAATTTAGCATTAAAGAAGTCTTGGCATGTTAGGGGAGGATCAAATGGGTATTTTGTATAATCAATTGACACTTGGCAGTCTTGCTACCATAATTATTTTTACAGGTGTGTGTCTGCTTATTAATGAGGCAACACGTCGGTCTAAAGCTGTTGGGCTAATCATATTTGGCTTATTGCCATTTATTTTGGCAGGGCTTGTTTACTTGGGGTATTTAGGATCGCCTACAGGTAAAACCTGGTTTGGGTGGGTTAAGGTTGTATCAGCCCTTATCGGAGTCTATGGGTTTATGCTAATCAGGTATACTAAACTAGGTCGAAATAAGTTTGCAATGTATTTTCCAGTCACAATTTTGGCGCTAAATATCGCTGAAGCTGTATATAGGGAGTTTGAGGTATTTGCCACTTATAAAGAAATGGTTACAGATGCGTCTGGTGTTGTGATGATGGGCGGCTATTGGAATGTTTTTAATGCCATAGCGGGGATTATTACAATTATCACATTGACAGGTTTTGTGGGGATTATGCCATCAAAGGCTAAAAATCCAGATATGGTCTGGCCAGATATGACTTGGCTTTATATTTGGGGATATACCTTATGGAACTTTGCTTATGTTTATAACTGCATCTCAACGCGGTCTATGTATGCTGGTTTTGGTATCCTAACAGCAGCGATTCTTGCCGAGTACTTCTTTAAGCAAGGTGTTTGGCTTCAGCACAGAGCTCAGATTTTAACAGTATATGCCATGTTTTCATTAAGTGTAGACTATCAGGCAAGTCCTCTCTTCCAGGTGGTGCCCGTTTATAAACAAAGTATGTGGTGGACCGTGAGTCTGATCTCGTTTACCTTTAATATGGGTGTGTTAGCCTATATGATTTATACAATGATAAAATACAAGAGAAATCCGCTTAAAGAGGCTTTGTATACTCATACATCCTATTATCAAAAAACCCTAGAAGACAATCATCTTATCGTTGATATGGAAGAGTTAAAGGTGGTTTGACGATAGGAAAAAAACTTCACATAAGCGAGTCTAAAGGAACAAGCTATTCATAGAAAATACCGAACTGACCCCCAAGAGTAAGACTAAAATCTATCTTATGGAGGTCAGTTTTATTATTTATAACATAGTTATGCCACCAGTTTTGCTTCACACAGGCTGGATACAGAAAATACCATCTAGGATAAGTAGATTTTTTACACTTTTGGTAAAATAATTATTGAGCTTATCATTAGATTAGGGAAGAACAGATATGATTTTGTTGAAAAATAGTCAATTATTCCTTAGTCACATCATCCTGATTTACTTGCTTTACCTAATCGTGATTGAACTAATCATGGACATTGGAATCGAAAATGATTATGTTTTGCAAAAAGGTAAGAAGATCGTTTGAAGATAACTATTGAAAATCAGTCAAATTCAAAACAAGGAGTATGCATGAATATCAAAGTTCAACATTCGATTTCAGTAGAAAATGTCAACTTTATTAGGGAATCAGAAGGATTTAGACAAAAGCCTCCCGAGTAAATTGAATGCAGCATTAATGGAAGTAGCTTGATAGTGGCTGTTTATTGTAATGAGGCAGTTGTTGGAATGGCACGATTGATATGGAATGGCGGTTCGATAGCCTTGATAGTCGGTTTATTGGTGATACCTGAATTTAGAACGAAAGGCGTTGAGAAATTGATGCTGACCAAATTGAGCTAACGGATATGATGTTTAAACAGTGTGGTTTTTAGTCTTGTGGAATCGGGACAATAGAAGAGTAATGATGAGGTAAAAGGGGAATAAATGAGACAACTGTTCAACATCATGATCATATTGTACTCATCTGCAACGGCATACTCAAGAAAGGTGAACCCCATGCCATTTAAACTTATACAATCAGATATTACAGACCTTAAGGTCGACGCTATTGTGAACGCTGCAAACGCATCGCTTCTTGGCGGAGGAGGTGTGGACGGTGCGATCCATCGTGCGGCAGGCGCCGGGCTGCTTGCGGAGTGCAGAACGCTTGGTGGCTGCAAGACTGGACAGGCTAAGATAACAAAAGGCTATAACCTACCGGCAAAGTACGTGATTCACACTGTCGGGCCAATTTGGCAGGGCGGAGATAAGGATGAAGAAGGACTGTTGAGGTCATGTTATCAAAGTTCACTTGAACTGGCTGTCGAGTACAAGTTGAGCAGCATCGCCTTTCCTTTGATCTCATCGGGTATCTACGGTTATCCGAAAGACAAGGCGATCAAGGTTGCGGAAGCTGTTATAGGTGAATTTTTACAGCGTCATGAGCTAATGGTCTATCTTGTCATTTATAACAGAAGATCATTCAAGCTGCCTGAAAAGACATTCACTGCTATCAATGCCTTTATCGATAATCGATATGTGGATGAGTACAGGATTTTTGATCGAAGCGAAGCGCATAAAGTAGGCATGTTATATGAGTCTAAAATGATTCAAACGGAATCAGTAGACGAGCAGGCCAGTAAAGAAGCCCTCAGAAGTCTGACGGATCTCATGGCAGAACTTCAGGAGACTTTTTCGGAACGGCTCTTAAGGCTGATCGATCTTAAGGGAAAGACGGATGTCGAGAGCTATAAGCGTGCCAATGTCGACCGTAAGCTCTTTTCAAAAATAAGGAGCGATAAGCACTATAAGCCGAGCAAGTCGACGGTGATCGCTTTTTCGATCGCTCTTGAGCTTAATTTGGATGAAACAAAGGATCTTTTGCAGAAGGCAGGCTTTGCCCTGTCCAGAAGCAGCAAGTTCGACCTGATCATCGAATACTTTATCAACGAAGAGAATTATGATCTTTATGAGATCAATGAAGCGCTCTTTGCTTTCGACCAGCCTCTCTTGGGGTGACGGATAGGTTATGTCGCTTGTCATGCGACCATTTAAAAGGCTGAAGATGTTATCCTTTAAGTAGAAATCACAAAGGAGGATGACACGATGAAAAAGGATTTAACAGAACTGATCTTTATTTTGGACCGAAGCGGATCGATGAGCGGGCTAGAGAGTGACACGATCGGCGGATACAACGCAATGCTTGCAAAACAAGCAAAGGTGACTGGAGAGGTGATCATTACTACGGTTTTGTTTGATGATGAATATGAACTTTTACATGATCGAATCAACCTAAGGGGGGTAAAGCCGATCACAGAAAAAGAGTACTTTGTCAGAGGCTCCACAGCCCTGCTTGATGCCGTTGGCAAATCCATTCAAAAAATCGTAAATGTCCAGAGCAACACCTCGGAGGACGAGAAAGCGGAGAAAGTTTTATTTGTGATCACTACAGATGGACTCGAGAATGCAAGCAGGGAATACTCCTATAAAAAGATCAAGGCGATGATTGAAAAACAAAAGAAGCGTTATGATTGGGAGTTTATCTTTTTAGGTGCCAACATCGATGCGGTTTCAGAAGCTGAAAAGTTTGGAATCTACAGCAACCGCGCAGCGCAGTTCCATAACGACAAGAAAGGAATCGAACTCAATTACCAGGCGGTCAGCGAAGCCATTTGCGAACTTCGATCAAACAGGTCCATATCGGAAGATTGGAAGCGTAAAATTGATAAGGATTATAGCAAGAGGAAGTAATGTAATCAACTTAATATTAAAAAATCAAAAACAGTTGTGATTTTATATGAATCACAGCTGTTTTTGATTTTCATGCGGGCTTCAATTTTAATTGTAGGTTGCAGAATAAATCATGTGGTGTCACCCTGTCAATGTATAAATGTGTATAATATAGTTAGGATGTATTACTATTATTAAGGAGATGACAATGCTATTTGAAACTTTTACGGGTATCTTAGAAACATTAAACGTATCAAGGGCTGTGATTGATAATTGGTCTGAACTGCTGTTCATCGGATTGCTGATTCTATTCAGTTTGTTGACCTATTGGATTACAAAGAGCTATCTGCTGAAGAAGCTTGAAGTCTATATTTTAAATAACAAGTTCAAATTTGATGACATTCTGCTTGAATCTCAGGTGTTTTCAAGAACGGCACAGATCCTACCTGCGATACTTATCTATTTAGGCGCTACCTCACTGCCTACCTACAGCGGTGTAATTCAAAAGGTGATGGGGCTTTATCTGATTGTGCTCACGGTGTATATCACTGATGCCGTGCTCAATGCGGTCAACTCGATCTACAGGACTTATGAAGTATCTAAACAAAGGCCTATAAAGAGCTATTTGCAGGTGATAAAAATCGTTGTCTATATCTTTGGATTCATCGGTTTTGCAGCAAGCGTCATGGGCAAGAGTCCTGTATATATTTTAAGCGGTATCGGAGCGATGACTGCTGTGCTGATGCTGATTTTTAAAGATTCTATTTTAGGACTAGTTGCAGGGATTCAGCTATCTGTCAATGATATGGTCAGAATAGGCGACTGGATCGAGATGCCTAAATATAACGCGGACGGCGATGTCATCGACATCACACTCAACACGGTGAAGGTGGAAAACTTCGATAAGACAATCACGACGATTCCTACCTATACCTTGATTTCAGATTCGTTCAAAAACTGGCGCGGAATGTCTCAAAGCGGTGGCAGAAGGATCAAACGCAGCCTGCATATGGATATGGAAAGCATCAAGTTCTGTGACGAAAAAATGCTTAAAAAGTTTGAAAGGATAACCAATTTAAGTGAGTATATCAATGAGAAAAACGATGAGATCACAAAATACAACAGCGCACTTGATGCAGATGACTTGATACAGGTAAACGGCAGAAACCTGACCAATATTGGTGTCTTTCGGGCGTATGTTCAGCACTATTTAAAAAATCACCCTAAAGTTCACAAGCATATGACTGTAATGGCAAGACAACTTGCACCCACTGAAAAGGGAATCGCCATAGAGGTGTATTGTTTTACAAATGATACGAACTGGGCAAACTACGAAGGTGTTCAAGCTGACATATTCGATCACCTGATCGCTATACTAAGTACGTTCGAGTTGAGGGTGTACCAGTCACCGAGCGGTTATGACATGCAGAAGATGGGATGCAATTAGAAGGACCTATCTCGTTTTTATTGCCGGTATGTTTGAAAGGAGCCTAACTGATGAAACATGAATCTATTGTTGTGACCTTGAAAGACCGAGAACTGGAACATGTGAAAGTGTTTTGGGAAGAAATGAAGGATGATGAACTTAAAAAGCTATGCCCTATGACAGACTACTCGCTCGATGACGCCATCAAGCTTTATGAACACACAAAAAAAGCAGGGTCGAGCAGTTTTGGTAAGTCGATCTATGCGGAGGACACCTATATCGGCGATGTATGGTGCTATTCGGTGGATGAAGTGGAGCACAGAAACTGCTTTGTCAGCATCGTGATCTTTGATAAAAGCTACTGGCATAAGGGGCTTGGCACTGTAGCCTTAGATGAGTTTATGAAGTTAATCGAATCAAAGTACGATATCGATAGGATTTGTGCCTATACCTACGCGACTAACACAGCGTCGATACGACTGCTTGAAAAGGTTGGATTTAAAATCAAAAGCGCTTTTGAAGAAGACGGTGTTGCTTCAGTTTACTATGAATATCACTTATAATCATATCAAACCTGCGATGTTCAGTGCGCTATAGACTAAAAGCATTACCATGACAAGGTTAAACTGACGCTGAAATTTTGTGAGAAACTTCTTAAAAACCGAGCCAAAAGTCGCCCATGCGATGGTTGAAACAAATGCCAGTAATGCTAGTAAAATTGAGAATCCTAAATAATGGACAGCTGATGAAAAGTAAGGCGTAATGAAGCCCGCGACAATGGTCACTGCAAATAGGATGGCTTTAGGGTTCATAAACTGCATGCTTATGCCATAGAGGATAAGCCCCTGTGACTTAACTTCTTCGTTTTTATCCGAACCATTTTGACTGACTAGAATCTTATAGGCTAATAGGAGCATATAAAGCGCTCCGAGAATACCCATATAATTCCTTATCGCAGGGATCAGATTTGCGAGTAGTAAATTGAAAAAACTAGAGAGAAGCAGTAGTATGAAAAAACCGATCATGACTCCGATAGGATAGTTGACAGCTTTTTTGAACCCGATCTTGTTGGCAAGTGCAAGCGAGATGATGTTGTTTGGTCCTGGAGTGAAGATCACTACCACAGCATAAGATAAAAATGCAGTAAGGTTAAACATAGATGCTCCTTTTATTGATGATAAGCTCCTTAAGCGACTATGCTTGAGGAGTTTTCTGCTAATTGGTTCATTTAATTACTTGGTGCTTATATTGTATCATTTCTGTAAACATAATTATTATTTTTCAAATAGAATACTTTTATGCCGAACATTTTGCTACTATGTAAAGGTCTAAGAAGATATCAGCTTTGTGTGGTTAGAGCTAAAGCGGATATCATGATCATTTTGAAAATACAACACTATATTGGAGGACCAAATGAAACATGAAATTTCGCTTGATGCGGTTAAGATTCGTAAATCGGTACGTACGTTCACAGGTGAGTCATTGACTGAGAAGGATAAAACATTAATCAAGGAGTATTTAGAGAATATAGATAATCTTAGCGGGATTCATGGCAATACAATTAAAATTCGTCTAATAGAAACAAAGGACAGAGCAATTAGTAAAATTGGAACCTATGGAATCATTAAGAACGCACCAGCGTATTTGGTGGTAACTTCGGTCAATACAAAAGATGCAATGTTTGACTGTGGTTACGTTGTAGAACGATTCTTGTTGTTCTTAGCAGATCATGGTCTAGGGACATGCTGGCTGGGTGGTACGTTCAATCGTTCTAAACTAACCGAACAGATACAATTATCAGAGGATGAAATGGTACCGATCATCACACCAGTCGGTTATGGCCATCATAAACGATCACTTAGTGATAAGTTGATTAGGAACCTGGCTAAAGGTGATGACAGATTGGACTTTGATGGCTTGTTTTTTAAAGATGCTTTCAATCAAGGCATTAAAGATCAAGAGCTAAGAGAAACACTCGAAAACGTTCGTCTAGCACCGAGCGCATCCAACAAGCAGCCTTGGCGAGTGCTTGTTGATAGTAAAGGAAATGCACATTTTTATATTAAGCGCACACCAAACTACGCTGGTGAAAAACTTGGTTATGATATTCAGTGGCTAGATATGGGAATTGCGGCATCCCATTATGAACTTGCTTTAAAGAATTTAAGCTTTAGGGTAGAGGAGCCTATACTTGATGGCACACCACAGGACTTTGAATATGTCATTACAGGTTACTCGGTAAATTAATGTGATAATTAAAACGCAGTAGATTAACACTTACGATTATCGATAGTGAATACAAGTCTGTTTTTCTATATTTTGTTATGTTATAATTTAGATAGAAAGTAAAGCAGAATCCTAACTCGGTGTTGAGTTAGGATTTTTTATAATGAGGATATCTAATGGAATGCAATATAGATATACTGATCGCCGGATGCAGCACTAATTGCAGGCACTGCTATGTCGAAGGCGGACCTGAAAGGGCGATGAGTACAGTAGATGTTGAATATATCTTAAAGCGTCTACAGAGGCTTCTGCCTAAACTTGAAGACATCGGACTTGAGGTGGAAGTGACACTCGACAACGAGCCGATCAACCATCCTGACGCGCTAAAGGTTTATGAGTGGGCTAACCGCTATTTGGGGGACTACTACTTTCATCACGGTTCGACGACAGGGATTCCAATTGTGAACCATGCGGACGGTAAGGCGTTGCTAGACCGACTGCTTGAGTATGGTTATAAGGAAGTTTCGTTGACTGTTCATGGTGGACTGATCAACCATAATAGGGTGGTTCAAAACGTGAATGGAATGCAGACCTTAATCAAGGCTGCAAAGCTATATGCTGAGAACGGTTTTAGAGTAGGACTTTCGCTGATGCTAGGCAAGTATCTGATTGAAGATAGGGATGAAGTGACGGAACTGATCAAGAGTATTCCCCACGATTATGTCTATTTCGCGATTACAAACTTTACCCCCACACCTAGAATGATGGAGTATCAAAAGCATAGGGTGACACTTGAGGATGTAAGGAAGCTGAAAGAATATCTGCACGCATGGGGTTGCGATGAAAAGGCTTTGATGGAGCGTTTTGAGGCAAATAACCAGCATAAGTTTGCACAGCGCCTACAAAAGTTGAATGTTTGGAAGGATCTTGATATGGGTGGAGAACGTCTTTACTTATCCATCGATTCGGCGCTTGACTTATCAATAGGAAACGCAGGGGTTCGAACGAAGCTACTTGGCAACCTACGTACGCTGTTGGATGAGGATATCTTAAGGCTGCTTTCAGATGTGGGGGCAAACGACATAAACTGGGCGTCGTATTTTGAGAAGGAATCGCTACCTGATTTTAAGGATTTTGTCACGACGGTTAGTTCAAAAAATGAACACAATAAGATCTATCCGGATATGGACTCTTTTTTGAGTTATCATTTAATGAGCAGTGGCATTAAACATAAGGAGTATGGGAGGGAATTATGCAGTTCTTCATCTTTTTTATAGCGGCTCTTTTTTGCAGCATGTTAGTCATGAAACCGGTGATCGCATTTGCCAAGAAGATTGACTTTCAAGAAAAACCAAGGCCGGATATTCCAAGAAAACTGCATAAGGAACCAAAGCCATATCTCGCATCGGTACCGATGTTCATTATTTACTGGGCGCTGCTTTTCGTATCGGCTGAGTCCTTTAGCTTAAAAACTGCGGTCGTCTTTGGGGCTTCGCTTATCATCTTGCTAATCGGACTTTGGGATGACTGGTACAAGATCAACTATAAGGATCTGCCCGCGCTACCAAAGCTTGTGGTTCAGTTTATTGCTTGCGTTTTGGTGTTCTCAGTGGGAGTTAGGTTCGTAGGGTTTACAAATCCCTTTACAGGAACCTTCATTCTGCTTCCGCTTACTGTGCAGTTCATTTTTACGATACTCTGGATTTTTGGAATAACGACCATCATCAACTTTTCGGATGGCATGGACGGTCTGGCTGGCGGATTATGCTTTATCGCATCCAGCAGTCTGTTTGTGGTTGCGCTGATCAATGGCGATGCGGTAAACGCACTCGCGTGCATCATACTCGCCGGAACGTGCTTGGGTTATCTGAAGTACAACAAGTATCCTTCACTTATTCTGATGGGGGATTCAGGCGCTACTTTCTTAGGCTTCATGCTGGCGACGATCGCCCTTGACGGGGTGTTCAAACAAGCGACCGTCATTTCTTTGGTGGTGCCGATTTTGATCTTCGCACTGCCGATTTTCGACAACCTGTATGTCATGTTCTTGCGTTATAAGAACAAGCAACCCCTTCATATCGGCGATGCCAACCAGATGCACTTTAGGCTTCACTTAGGGGGCATCTCACAAAAGCTGACCGTATACTTTATGTATCTGATATCTGCTTGTCTGTCTTTGGTTGCAATTATTTTAATGCTAATCACAAAAACTACTAGTTTGGCTTTATTTGGCCTTGTTATCTGGTGATCGTACAAACAATAGATGCTTACCAGAAGCATCTGATATGGAGGTTGTACATGATTGTTTTGAGAAACTATGAAGAACATGTAATTAAAAGCGGAAATCATGTCGCTGAGTACATCTTACTCCATCGTTCAGAGGAGTTTGAAGTTGTTGAGAAAAACATAAAAAAAGATGCCCTAGTCATCTGTAGAACAGACGAAACTCATGATAACATGAATTTTTATTATATTGTATCCGGCAGCCTTAAGAATGCGGATACCGATATAGTATATCAACCTGGATCTACCTTGTGTTTTAAGGAACTGGAAACAGCGATGGTTTTTGAGGTGTTGGAAGACACCAAAATGATATGGACTATTCAAAAACCATTGTATGATAAACTACATTTAGAAAATAATGCGATCATGCAGGTGTTGGATCAAATTCAGCAGAAGGACGCCTATACAAAAGAACATACACTACGCGTCACTTCTTATGCAAGACAACTTGCAAAGCTATGTGGAATGAACGGTCGAGAAATATATGATGTCGTCATGGGTTCCCTATGTCATGATTTAGGGAAAATTGAAATTGAAGACTCCATTCTTAATAAGCGAGGCAAACTAACCGAGCAGGAGTTCGATGTGATAAAGACCCATGTCGGATATGGATATCAACATGCAAACGAATATCTTACTGACGGTCAGGCTGAAATCGTGTACGCTCATCATGAAAGGATAGATGGCTCTGGATATCCTCGAGGACTCTCAGAGAATCAGATTGCCGAAGGCGCAAAACTATTGGCAGTAGTTGATAGTTATGATGCGATGACCAGCGATAGACCTTATAGGAAAGGAATATCGGTTGAGGATGCGCTTGCTGAGTTGAAAAAGGGAATTGGTACACTTTATAAAAAAGAGTTTGTGGAAGTTTTCTGTCATTGGATTGAAAATGAAGAGATTAAGACAACTGAGGTGATTTAACCTAGGTTGTTTTTTTTGACCGTTACCGCTGTTCAATGACATTAAATCTTATTAACATCTAAATATTTTCATAAGATCTGGGCATAATATAGGCAGGGAGGATAGTGCGATGAAAAAGTCTGCAATGATAAGCTTGTTTCTAACACTGGCGCTGATTGCGTCAAGTTGTTCGTTACCTGTAAATGATACAGGTTATGAGTATCCGTCGATCGAAGAGCTGATCAAAAGCCAACAGGATTTTGTCAATAACCGTGATGAAAATGGATTCTTGACTACGATTAATCGAGACAATACGGTTTATTGGAACGAGTCCAAGTATTTTGCCCATAATCTGACGTTTGCTAATTTCAGTGATTTTAAAATGGAGATCGAATCTATGGGTGAAAGCAGTGAGGATGAGGTGATCGTCACGATTCGGCAGAGCTATCTTCAAAACGGCAATACGAATAGTACGACCTATGACAACGTGTATGTGAGACGAGATGGTACCTGGTATGACAACGATCTTCACTTTGAGTCTGTTAAGCTTGGTGGTATCAAGGTGCTATATATGGCGGGAGTCAGTAATTTGGAAACACTGAAGGAAAAGGTGCTGATAAGCGTTGAAAATGTGGAGGCGACTTTTCCTGAAAAGGTGGAGGGCGATTTTGAGATCAAGCTTTACAGCGACCAAGAGCTGCTAAGGCAAAAGACGGACCTTGGCATCGAATGGCTCTTTACCGGTTGGGCCGAAGAGGGGCATGCGATAAAGGCGTATACAGAACATAAGAACGACTACAACTACGAAGTGCTTTTTACCCATGAACTGATCCATAAGGTGACGATCGCAAGGGCGAACGGGAACATGCCCATATGGTTTGCAGAAGGACTTGCGACCCACTACGGTTCGAATTTTGTGAGTAAGGGAGATTATATCGATCAGGGAAAATCGACTGCACAGGACTTGAATACGTCTTTGGAGGAACTGATCGCTCAGAATCTGCAAGTGCTGCAGTCCAAGCAGGAAATCTATGCTTATTATGGGACAGCGGCGATGTATGTCAAATACCTTGCCGAGACCTATGGTGATGAAAAGGTGTTTGAGCTATATCAGACGCTTGGTATGTACCCTTTTAACGACATAGCCAGCAATCCTAATTGGACAAAAGTTTGCGACGACCATATGAAAGAGACTCTCAAAAAAGTATTGGGACTTGAGATAGAGGAGATTTCTAATGGATATCTGCTGTGGTATGAGGAACGTTATCTATAATATCTGCGAAGGTTCAATTAGGAGTCAAGTAGCCGGAGAAAAAATCAAAGCCACCAGTTAAGGTGGCTTTTTTAGTAGGATCAGTTCAATAAAATCTCGACGATCTCCACTTCGGGTACCTGATAATAGGTGGTGATTTTATCAAGTGCGTTTTCGAGTGATACTTTATGTAGGTTTTCGTAATCGAATGCCACGTCAAACACCTCGGTATTGGGCATGGTCGACATCATGTAGGGTAGATTGAGTTTAAATGTCATAAAATCAAATGTTTCGCCGTATTTTGGATTGATGGCTGTGAATTTTACCTGTAGCGTATGGTAGTTTTCCTCGAAGATGAGTGTTTTCAGGTCATCGAATGAGATTTTCTCTGGATCTATGCTGTAGTTCAATTGTCCGCCCGTCGTTTGTTTCATTTGATAACGTTTAAATAATTCCTCCACGTGGTGGCCTGATTTGCAGTTTCTATTCATTATTTTAACCCCTCCCGAACCTATCATAACATTCTGAATATTCAGAGTAAATAGTTACCTAAATTATTTTCTTTTTGTAATGCTTATTGGAACAAAAGAGGTATGATATACTTAAGTCATTATTCTCATTATGATAAAAATTCGCAATTTGAGAAAAATAAATCCAGCGATTTGATCAAAAGGTAAGTAAACAGGCCTTTCCACAGTTGGCATGTGAATTGCAGTATATAAAGTCACATATGTGAAGTGATCGCGATCTGTTGAAATCAATTTGTAGAAATTGTGGAGGTTAATCATGGAGAAAAGAATTTTGATCAATGAAGAGCACAGTCATGAAAAGCTCAGCAACAAAGATTATATGAAATTTTTAATTCCTTCCTTAATTGGTGTGTTTTTATTCTTGTTTCCTGTAATCAGAGATGGAGCAGTGAATATCCCCTTAGGCTATCTGATCGATTTCTTTAAGGGTGTCTTTAAACCTTTTGGAATGTCAATCATCTATGGTGTGGTCATCCTGTCGTCCTTTATTACCATCGCGCATAAGATTTTTAAGTTCAAGGCGATTGAAAACAGCACCTTCTGGTCCGGTATTTTTAAAGTCGGCATCATCGGACTAATCCTTCGTTCCTTATCCGTTATTTTTGCTCTGGTCTTGATTTTTGAACCTCAGGGAACTTTATTTGCAATGGTTGCAAACGGCAATACAGGATTCTTGGCGATGGATCTGATGTTCACGATCTTCGTTACTTTCTTTATTACCTGCTATACGATTCCTCTGATTTCAGATTACGGGATTATGGACTTCACGGGCACGATCTTTAGGGGACTTACTTATCCATTATTCAAGCTGCCTGGTAGAAGTACGGTCGACCTGGTCACTTCTTGGATAGGCGGCAACAGTACTGGAATTTTGATTACGATAAGACAATATGTTTCAGGTCACTACAATGCAAGAGAAGCGGCTGTGATTTCAACGATGTTCTCCGCAGTTTCACTTCCCTTCTGCCTAGTGATCGCCAATACGCTTGATGTCGGTGACAAGTTCATGATCTTTTACGGAATTCTAGTTCTTGTTGGAATCATTTCAACCATGATCATGGTCCGCATTCCACCCCTGTCGACGTTTGATCAATCGACCTACAACGATATTCCTTATCAAACACAAGAAATCGCACCAACCGGCCTTAATAAGTATGCCTGGGCTTTCAAAAAATCTGTGGTAAAAGCAAGAGAAGGCGGCGGTATCAAGGATGTGGTCGTTCAGGGGTCCAAAACATATCTGGATTTATTCTTATCACTGGCACCTACAATCATGGCAATTGCCATCGTGGCGCTCGTGCTGTCTGAGTATACTCCGATATTCACCTGGATCTCTTATCCGATGGGTTACTATCTTAAGCTATTAGGTGTTCCTGAAGCGTTTGAAGCGGCTCCAGCCACTATCATAGGATTTGCAGATATGTTCTTGCCTGCCATCGTGGCCAGTTCGATCGTATCCGCTAAAACAAGATTTATCATCGGAATTTTGTCGCTTGTTCAAATCGTCTACCTGTCAGAAATGGGTGCGGTCTTGATCGGGTCTAAGATTCCTTTAAACATTAAACACTTAGCAGTGCTGTTTATGGAAAAGACGCTAATCGCGTTACCGCTTATCGTTCTCTTCACCAATGTTTTCGGCGTCTATTAGCCGTTGATGATGAGGTGATCAAATGAATAGAATAACAGTGATCGGTGCAGGAAACGGCGGTGTGACCGCCGCCTACCATTTCTCAAAACTAGGAAACGATGTTTGCCTATATGATCAGGAAGGTTTTGACACACAGCTTAAGGCGATACAGTCAAGCGGCGGTATCGAGGCACTAAGTGAGCTGAGTGAGGTAGAACTCATTTTACAAGGTTTTGAACGGATCGACAGGGTAACCACAAAAATCGAAGAGGCACTGACCTATTCGAACATGCTGGTGATGATTGTTCCGTCATTTGCCCAGGAAGTACTTTTTGACATGATGCTGCCTTTTTTAACTGAGGAACATATCCTGTTTTCTCTACCGGGAAATTACGCGAGTCTTGCCCTTGAAAACCACAAGAAAGCAAGAGGGTATTCAGATCTTAATCTGACCTTTGTGGATGCGATGACAATTCCATGGGCATGTAGGTTGTCGGACCCTGGTAGGGTGGGAATCATGGGGATCAAGGAATTCATCTACGCAGCGGTGCATCCGAAATCCAAAGAGAAAGAAGCGATTGTGAAAATCAACGAGTTCTTTCCGATTGAGGTGAGACTGCTTGAGAATGTAATTGAAGCAGGTCTTGAAAACATCAATTTCGGCGGGCATCCACTTATCACGACGCTCAATATGGGATTACTTGAAAACTTTAAGGGCCATTTCAACTATTATTGCGACTGCGTCTCCCCGTCGACTGACAAAGTGTCCGAGAAGATGGAGCTTGAGCGAATCGAAATAGGCAAGGGCTTTGGACTTAACTTAAGACCCGAGCTTGAAATGATGAACGCCCTATACGACACCGATGCGAAATCCGTGTACGAGTTCAATAAGACATCGGTGACCCATGGGAAGATACATTCGGCCCCGGATTCTTCCAGCAGCAGGTATATCACAGAAGATGTGCCCTATCTTCTTGTTCCTGTGTATGAGTTTTCCAAGTTGCTTGGCATCGAGGTTCCAATTGTCGAATCCTGCATAAGGATAGCTTCCGCCTACAATGATGTGGACTACTTTAAGACGGGTAGGACCTTAGATAAAATGGGCTTTGGCAATATGACTAAAGAGGATATTTTAAGGGCTGTGAATAGGTAAAGAGCGAGGAGCGAGCAATGGTATCCCTAACACGAATTTCGGAGTATGTGGCACAAACGGCAAATATCATCGGTGGAGTTTTGGAGCTTGATGTTCTGATTGTGGACCGTTCGTTAAGAATCATCGGAGACAGCGATCTGGCATCTGTTTCAGAAGAGGAGTGCATCAGGAAGGATTCGATCCTTGCCAAGGTCATGGCTGAAAAGGAACAGATCATCTTAAGCTCCAAAGAGCATAACGCAGGATGTGCCAGCTGTCTTCAGAGAAACCTGTGTATGGTCGAAATGATCATAGGGATACCCATTTTCTTCGAATCCAAAATACTGGGGAGTATCGGAATCATCGCCAATACCCTCTATGACAAAGAAAAAATGATCAACAATCAAGAAAACTATCTGAAGTTTATCGATAGAATGATCGAACTGCTGACCAATAGGTTAAAAGAGGAACAGGCACTAGAGGAAATCTCGCTTCTTAAGAAGAGGATGGAAGTAGTGCTTGATTCTATCGATGATTTTTTGGTGTTGGTCTCAAGAGACGGTGAGATACTTCAGACCAATCTCAATTTCAAGAACATCTTTAAAAGAAAAAAGCCTAAGTATCTGAACGAGGTCTTATGTGCCGATGTTGTAGATCAGCTTTTGAATGACAGTGAAGAAGTGAAGTTTAAAGAAGTCAAGGTGAACAAGATCCATGATTTTCTGTTGAGTTCAAAACCGGTGATTGTAGATCAAAAGGACCACGGCGCGCTGCTCAGTTTCAAATCGATCAAAGACGTCGCAGTGGAAATGAACGAACTGTATACCCATAGCATGGACGTCGTCTTTGACGATCTTGTGGGGGAGAGCCCTCAGATCAATATGGTGAAGGAACGCATCAAGCAGATCGCATCCAGTTCATCAACGGTGCTTATAGACGGTGAAACAGGGACAGGCAAGGAAGTGATCGCAAGACTGATCCATAACACATCGACTAGAAGCAATGCCCCTTTTGTGGCGATCAACTGCTCGGCTATTCCAGAGGATTTGATGGAATCCGAGTTGTTCGGCTATGAGGAAGGCGCTTTTTCTGGCGCTAAGAAGGGTGGCAAGATTGGAAAGTTTCAACTAGCGAGCGGTGGAACAATTTTTTTGGATGAAATCGGGGAAATGGCATTGCACCTGCAGTCCAAACTCTTAAGGGTACTGCAGGAACGTCAAGTCAACAAGATCGGTGGACTTGAGTCTACAGAAGTCGATGTGCGTATTCTTGCGGCGACCAACAAGCGACTTGAGGATCTTGTCAAGCAAGGCCGATTCAGAGAGGATCTGTACTATAGGCTCAAGGTCATTCCGATCACCAGCCCTCCGCTTAGGGAACGAAAAGACGACATCAGACTTTTGGTGGATTATTTTATCAGTTACTATGCAAGCCGCATTGGTAAAGACATCAATGGAATCAGCGATAATGCGATGGGTATCTTGATGGAACATCCTTGGAAAGGCAATGTGAGAGAGCTTAGAAATGTGATCGAGTTTTCAATCAACATGAGCACAGGCGATATGATCACCCAAACGTCCCTGCCCTTTGATCTGGTTCATCCAACCCAGGAGTACGATGAGGATCTGAATATCGAGGTAGTCACTCAGCGTTTGATTGAAAAAGCGCTTATAAAATATGGAGATAGCACGATTGCCAAGGAAATGGCTGCGAAATCGCTTGGAATTTCGGTGGCGACCCTTTATAGAAAAATGAAAGAGTTGGATTTGAAAAATAGCATCGGTTGAGCGAAAGTCGTGAGAAAATCACGACTTTTTTTATGGTAAAGGTTTTATTGATATAATAGAATTAAAGTGTCGTATCATGTGAGTTGCTTTTTACGAATTGTCAGAGAGAAGTGGAGGTGCCTATGCCACTCACGATAGAGCAAAAAAAAATTTTAATGCTTCGCCGGAGAATCTTCTCTAGACCTTCAAAAACGATTCAAGCGCTAAAGGATAAATTTTCTAGTCCGCTTATGAACGTTATTCAAGAAGGGGACAGCTTTTTCTTGGCAAGAATAGAGCATTTCAGTGAGCAAAGCGCGGCTTGCATCTGTGGTCGCTCGGTCAAACACCTCTATATCATCAGGCACGTGGATAAAGAGCTGGAGCTGGGGCTCGGTAGCGAATGCGTGAAACACTTTTTTGAAAGTGCTTCGGCTGACAAACTGGAAGAGGATCTGAAGAAATTCGACGAATTCTGCCACCAGGTGGAAGAAGCGCTAGATAAGGGAGTGCTGGAAGAACAGCTTCTACTGCTTGATGTGTATAAAAATAAGAAAAACGGATTTTTGAAAAATGAAATCGAAAGACTCAACTACGGACTGCCGCTTACTGAACCCGAATACCGGCGCCTCGTGGAGCGAATCAACCGTGACACGGTAGCCATTGAAAGGACGCTTGACACACTAATCAAACCTTATGAGTCCTTTGCCACTCTCGAAGACAGGCAGTATATCCTTGGAGTGTTGGAAGACGGTTATCAGATCCGTACGGCTGAGGATTTAAAAGACTTTTCACTCGGCGATCTGGCAGCTAGCATCAGGCCTTATATGAAGCAAAGGACAAGGGAATCCTTTGATCAGAAAACAATCTGCCAAATAGAAGCTTCTGTGGTTGAAAAAGAAGTGGATTACCTGTTGGTTGCCGATGTGATTACGGGTATACAGGTCATTAAAGAACAGGTTGACCGCTTAAGTGCTACAGCGAAAGTTGAGTTCGACAACTTGATAAAAGACCTAGAGGACTTAAAGGAACTCGACAGCAAGCTTTATCTTGAGATGCTTGTTCACAAAGAAACCAGAGTGGTGTTGCAGGCGGATCTGAATCAGCTAAAGATTAAGATGAACCTGTACAAGTGAAGGGGTGGATTACAGTTTTCCTTGTCGTTGAAAATCATGCTATAATGGGTTGTTGTTTCGATTGTTAGAAGGAATACTCATAGTGCCTATTGGAAAAGGAGCAGATAGATGGATCATACGCAGCAATTCATCTACTTATATAACCTCATCATACAAATGTTTATTTTGGCGTATGTCATGGTGATGGTCGAGAAGAAGAAGACAACCACCAAAGTATATATGCTGATGGTACTTAGCATTATTGTTTTGACAGTCCTAGAGGCCACTTCATGGCTGGTGCTGGATAAGCCGGGACAAGTATTCAAAACACTGAGTGTGACTGTGATAACACTGGTCTATAGCTTGAATGCATTACCGATGATTTTGGGATTTACTTTTTTTGACTACCACGTAGTGGGTAGTGACAAGGTGGTCAAGAGGCGTCGATTCCTCTATATGGTCATATGGACGATGCTGATATGCTTGAACGTATCCAATCTCTGGAGTCATTTTGTTTTTACGGTGGACGAGTTCAATGTCTATTCAAGAGGCTTTGGTATGTATCTCAATGTAGGAATTCAGTATGCGGTGTTACTGACCTATGTTTCCGGGACTGTCAAATACCTAAGGTCTGTGTCGGGGAGAATCATCAGGATGTTTTTGATGTTCACCTTCTTTCCGATGCTTGGAAGCCTGATTCAGGTTCTTTACTATGGGGTTCCTGGAATCTGGCCGATGTATGGCCTTTTGATGCTCTTTATCTTCATCTTCATGATCAGGGAGGATATGAGAAACGATTCGCTGACGCTGCTTTACTCGCGTGGACAGTTCGATGAGAGACTGCATTCAAAACTCAGACACGACAAGCCGTTTACGATAGCGCTTATCGATTTGGACGAGTTCAAGGCGGTAAACGATAGTTTCGGGCATAATGAAGGAGACGAGCTGTTAAGAACCTTTGCGCGGTTGCTTGAAGATTCGGTTCGCAAGGTTGACATGGTTTCTAGGGTCGGCGGAGATGAATTTACTTTGATTATCGAATCTGAAAGTAGTGCCGTGGGTGTACAAGTTCTAGAGCGGATTGCAAATAATGTAAAGGAATTCAACGAGACGAGCACAAAATCCTACAAGCTTGAGTACAGTCTAGGATTTCAATTTGTGGAACGGCCAAAAGACGAGAATCTGCTGGAACTCATCGGCGTCATAGATGAGCGGATGTATGAGCAGAAGAATAGGCACCATGCATGTAAAGAACACAAATAGGGCATTTGGATTTATATATAATAAGCAGGCAGAAAATCAGTGATTGATATTTTGCCTGCTTTTTTAGTGTGCAAAGAGTCATGTATGGAGTTTTGAGAACATAGGTCATTCATGATCAAAATCGTTATGATGGTCATCGTTTTCAGGTAGCACTGATGCGTCTTTGTAAAACGCGTTAAAGCCTACATGGGCAAGTGCGACGCTGAGAAAGATAATGAAATAGTAATGCCATAGAGAAAAAATGAATCCTAACAACAGATAGATCATAATGGAAGCCACGGCTACAAAGGTAACGAAATTACGCCTTTTCTTGATCAGAAGTGGAAGATCGACCGACTCGATCCTATCACTTGCTTTACTATGAGAGTAGTCTCGTCCCACCAGCTCATCGATGGATATGTTGAATACGTCTGCAAGTAAAGAAAGGTTATGAATATCAGGTAGCGCTTCATCACGTTCCCATTTTGATACAGCCTGTCTGGAAACACCCAGTTTATCCGCAAGGGCTTCTTGGGAGTAACCTCTGCTTTTTCTCAGTTCAATCAGTTGAGTGCTTAGTTTGATCATACTATATCACCTCTTTACCTAATTATCGCAAATTTACCGGTTGCATACCACCATTTTCGACTTGAACTTTGTCAACTGATAGTTGCATCCTAAATAGAGTAATCCGTAGACTTCACATGCGTAAAAATAAATTTGGTGGTACACTAATATTAAAAGTTGTATTGCAAATGACTGGGAGGGAACTATGCTGACAAGTAAAGAACTGACTTCTGATACATGGCATGATTTTGAAAAGCTTTTTGGAAAACATAAGGGTGTGCATGGTGGCTGCTGGTGCATGTGGCACAGACTAAGGTCTGTCGAGTTCAATAAGTTGAGCAAGGAAGAAAGGCGGATGGCGTATCACGATGAAACCATGGCGGGAAACGGTTGCGGCATTATCGTTTATGACGGGAGTGAACCAGTTGCCTGGTGCCAATTCGGTAAGCCGAGTTGTCTCAAATCCTATGACTTTGGAAGAGTCTATCCGAAACTTGACCTGCCTTCACATTTGAAACCGGATTGGCGCATTTCGTGCATTTTTGTAGACAAGGATAGAAGACACGAACAGTTGGCTTCCTATGCGCTGAATGCTGCGATTGAGGTTATCAGAAAAAAGGGCGACGGAGTCGTAGAGGCTTTTCCCCTAAAATCGGCAGCCTCTGGCCGTCCTCAGTATACAGGATCAAAAGAGATGTTTGAAAAGCACGGGTTTGAAGACGTGATGAGCCTTACTGCAAATACGGATTATATGCGTGCGATTATTTAGTGGATATGCATGGAAATGATGAAACCTTAAATTTATCTTAAAAACCACGAAGTTTTGAGAAGTTGATGTATAATGGTTAATGTTTTAACAGAAGTGTTTTTACTAATTGTGGAACAGGTGAGCAATTGCCTAATAAATGCATAGGTAACAGGAGGACAAGTATGAAACGTCATTTTAAAGTAAGACATGTGTTCAGTTTTGTTTTGATCTTGGCACTGGTTATGGCCGGTGTAGCTTGTCAAAAACAACTGAGTGCGAAAGAAACCGTAGAGAGACTATATGAAGAAAGTTTGAACCTTGATGCCTATTCGGCGAAGTTCGAAGGTGATATGAGCATGGAGTTCATCGGTGAAACGGATCCGATGATCGAACAGTACCTCGGTATGTTCAAGAACATTAAAATGAGCGGTGATATGCAGTATAAGGACACTGATAGAATTGGTGACTATGCGATGAATTACACGCTGGATATGAACGGCATGTCTATGGCGATTGAATTCTATTTTGATGGAAGCCGTATGATTGTCAACTATCCGCTACTGCCCAATTATATCGTCATCGACCTGCCTGAGCTGTTAGGTATGCTCAATGAAGAGCAAGAAGCTCCTGTAGAACTGGATTACGAGAGTATTGTTCAAGATCTCGAAGCGCTGACGAGTGAGTTTATGCCTAAACTGAGTGGCGAGATAATCAAGCTGATTGATGAAAACTCCCTAGAACTCTTGGATGAGTACACCTTTACTGTCGATGGTGAGAGTGTGACAAGCAAAGCGGTTAAAGTAAATCTGGATACTGACTTGATGATAGGGATGATGAACTCCTTATTTGAGCAAGCAAAAAACAGTGAAGTCGTCTATCAAATCGTAAAAAAATACGATATCGACGATGAAGTAGGAAGCTTTGAAGACTACCAGGCGGGCTTTGATGGTTTAAAGGCAAGCTTTGAAGAAGAAATGAACTTGAGTGAGTTCGAAGAGATGATGAAGAACATCTCGTATACCTATATTCTTGGATATGATAAAAATTATCGTGTGAACCATATGGCCCTTGATTTAACGATGAAGATTGACGATGAATCCATCGGCACGGAAATTGAGATGACGATGGGTGCCGTCTATGCGATGAACTACGATGCAAAAGAAATTGAGTTCCCCGAACTTACCGATGAAAACAGCATGTCGATCATGGAGTTGTTTCCTGACTTATCAGGCTATGGTTCCTATGAGGATGGCGGGGATTATGAGGACTATGTTCCTGTGAACTATTTCATTGAAGAACAGGTGCTCATGCTTGATGACATTGCTCAGGATCTGACTTTACTGACTGAAACGACTGAGATAGAGGAAGTGTTCGAAAGTTATGTTTATGATTCTTATTTTGAAGTGATGAATCTGTATTATGCGACTAGTGAAGGGGAGATGATTCTGTATCCGAATCAGGAACTTCCTGACAATTACGATCCGAGGGAAAGACCTTGGTATACTGAAGCCCTTTTACAGGGAACCATGATAGGTGAACTCTACGAAGATGCTGCCTCAGGAAGATTTGTACAATCGATTTCTAAGACGATCGTCTTAGATGGTGAGGTCATCGGTGTAGTCGGAATCGATATTTTTGTGGACTGATATAATAATCTAAAACCGGTGTCTAGGACATAGAACGATTAAGGCGCAGTTGTTTTGACAACTGCGCTTTTCTTATCTTGATTTTGAGTGGATATTTTGGGTATCATTCAATAGGATCCAGAGTGGATGATCACAAAGTCTATGCTCTAAAAGGGTATTACTGTTCGGGAGGTACTAAGGTGAAAAAAATCACCCTAATTATTATGATGGTATTGCTGTTAGCAGGTTGCAGCCCCAAAATCGTGACGACTGACGATGCGATAAAAGATGCAACCATCGACAAAACTGAATATGCGACCGACGATGTTCAGATGGGTGGCAAGATCCCTTATGATGAGAGGGTCATTCTGATAGGGTGCCACGGGAATAAGCTTCCGTATTACGGACTGGAAGGTGATGAACTTGTCGGACCTGGAATTGAGTTTACAAAACTGATTTTTGATGAGCTGGGATATGACTACGAGTTTGTGGTAATGCCGTGGTCCAGGCTTTTGTCTTCAATGGAAAATGGCGAAATCGACGTTCTACTGGATACGATTTTGACAGAAGATAGGCAAAATTATCTGGATTATTCGGAGTTTCCTTATTTGATACAAATCGACAAGTTCTATGCACTCAAGACTTCAGACATCCCATATGACGGATCGTTTGGATCCATAAAGGGATATAAGGTCGGTGTTGTGCATGATTTTTCTTACGGCAAGTTAATTGATGATGCGATGGATGATGGTGAGTTCAATTTTGAAGAAACGAGCAATTATGAAGATAATATCGATAAGCTGAGAAACGGAAGGGTGGATCTGATCATCACCAACACGTTAGCTGCCGGCGGTTATATCACTGATGATGAGATTGTTTCTCTTGAGCCGTACATTTCCATGAACTATTCCTTCGTTACTTTTTCAAAAGCCAATGAGCTTGCTCGGTTGAGGGATGAATACGACAAGGTGTATGAGGCGCTCGTTCGTAGCGGTACGATCGCAGAAATGCTTGAGGTATACAACTTAAGTGAAATAGGGGACTCCATCGAGGAGTATGTAAGGTGAAAAGCGGCTGGAACTCTCAGTTGCTTTTTTTTTGTAAAAACAATCGTCGATTTGGGAACTTTTTAAAATTTGGAGCGTCCAATCACTATAAACAAAACAGAGATTTATGGAGGATTCAAATGAAAAGAATAATTGCTTTAGTGATGATAGTGTTAATGATGACATCTGGTCTGTCGACCTTTGCGGATTCGAATGATACTTTGGGCATCATGCCTGTATTGATTTCAGAACCGGGTACCCAGGAACCTGTGCCTACACTTTACCAAGGGGAAAATGCTGTGAGATTCGATGTTATTCAAGATGGAGATAAGTTTACCATCATCCTTGACGAGAATAGCTCAACAGGCTATTCCTGGATCTATGAAATAAAGGACGAGCAACATTTGAGCTTTATCACAGATATTCAAACGGCGTCAGAAACTCAATTGGTCGGTGCTCCAGGAAAACATGAGTTTACTTTTACAGTGAACGGGGAAGGCGTTTCAACGATCACATTCTCTTACAAAAGAGCCTGGGAAGAAGTAAGCATCGATACGTTGAATATTCTTGTCTACAAAAATGGCGACAAGCTCTTTGTTGAAGAAGACAAACCAGTCTATGCGATGGATGATGTTAAGCCTGTACTTTATACGACAAGTTCAGTGTACTACAATGATACACAAATCATTTCGGATGTACCCGTACAACTCATTGATGGGATCATGATGATTCCGCTTAGAAGCACACTTGAAGAAATGGGTTATGAGGTCAAGTGGAACGGCGAAACGAGCTCAGTGGAAATCTTAAAGGGTGCCCAGTGGACGTCTATCAAAATCGGTGTGAACGCCTATTTCAAAAATAGGATGGCGCAGTCGCCTCTTAGTGCCGCTCCAGTCATCGTAGATGGAAGAACACTTGTGCCAGCGGAGTTCTTCAATGTTATCTTGAGCAAGGGTCTAATCATTGAAGAAGGAAACTTGAAGCTTAATGACCGTGAAATGGCGCTTCATTCAGGTTACGTTAAAGAAATCAAGTATGATGAGACAGGAATGATGAGCATTACACTAACAAGTGACATGGATTCAGATGATATCATGCTTCAGACCATTATCCATACGTCACCTGCTTATACGTTTATGAATAAAAAAGTGGTTGAAGGGGAGTTCATTCATGTGATCAGTCCGATGATGATGACAATGAGCATACCGGGACAGACAAGTGGATATATCATTTACTAATAAACAAGAAAACGGCTACTGCGAAATAACAGTAGCCGTTTTTATTATGTTTTCGAATCAGTTGCCGTAGAAGAGACTGCTTGATGCGAACTGAGCGTCGCATGTCAGCTCGATTCCCAAGTTTCGCAAAGTTGCCTCATTGTTTGCGTGTAGAATCACGGTCGCATGTGTCTCACATCCGCGTAGGTCGGATAGGTGGTCAAGAGCGACTTGCGCCATCGGATTAAAGGCCGCACTTATTGAAAGGGCGATCAGTACTTCCTCTAAACTGAGAAGCGAGCGTTTGTCACCTAAGGATTCGGTCTTAAGCTTGATGATCGGATTGAGGATCGCCGGTGACAGAAGATGAACATCATCAGAAATTCCGGCGTGTTTCTTAAGGGCGTTGATCACACATGCGGCAGCCGCGTCCATTGCCTGTCCGTTCTTCCCTGTTACGATCTCTCCATTGTTGAGTTCGAGTGCTACAACAGGAACAGCGGTGTCGGTATCGTATTTTATCGCCAACTGCTCGGCATAAGCTCGCGCGGGTTCAACTACGACACGATGTGTCGGTTTAAGCTGAAGCTCCTCCATGATCATCTTCGATCGGTTGAAGGTGTCGATGTCGCACTGGCCTTTTTTGTATTCGCAGCCCGTCTTGAAGTAACGTCGGATGATTTCTTGTCGAGAAGCTTCTTTGATAGCCTCATCATCGGTGATGCCAAAAGCGATTCGGTTGACGCCCATATCCGTTGGTGACTGGTACATGGAGTCTGTTCCGGTTATCTTTTCGATGATCCGCTTAAGTACAGGGAACGTTTCGATATCGCGATTGTAGTTGACGGTAACTTCTCCGTAGGCTTCTAGGTGGAAGGAGTCCACCATGTTGACGTCCTTCAGATCCACGGTTGCCGCTTCGTATGCGATGTTAAGCGGGTGCTTAAGCGGCATGTTCCACACTGGGAAGGTTTCGAATTTTGAATAGCCAACGCTGTTGCCCATCTTATACTCGTGATAGAGCTGTGTGAGGCAAGTCGCAAGTTTACCGCTACCAGGACCTGGTGCGGTTACCACAACGATAGGCTTTGTGGTCTCTACATATTCGTTTTTACCATAGCCCTCGTCACTTACGATGGTATCCACATCTGTCGGATATCCCTTTGTGGCGGTGTGCTTATAGACTTTGATTCCTTTGTGCTCCAGTTTATTGATAAATGCCGTTGTTGCAGGCTGGTTGTCAAATCTTGTGATGACCACGCTATTGATTTCTAGGTCATTGTTTCTCAAATCGTCAATAAGTTTGAGTACGTCGATGTCATAAGAGATACCGAAGTCGCCTCTCATCTTATTTCTTTCTATATCACCCGCATAGACACAAACGATGACTTCCAACTTGTCCTTCAACTTATTGAGCAGTTTTATCTTTGCGTTTTCATCAAAACCGGGCAACACTCTTTTGGCATGCATGTCAAATATCATCTTGCCGCCAAACTCCAGATAAAGTTTATCGAAATTATTGACGCGTTCAAGAATGTACTTTGACTGTTCCTCAAGATATTTTTCAGAATCAAATCCTTTTTTCATAATAACCTCCAATGGTTTTCTTTAATCTATCATGCATATGGTTTGTTTGTCTACGTACATTTTGTCAAATACCAAGGAAAATCTAATTTGTCAACGGATCAATAAGGTACGACAATTTACGTGTTTGGCAGAAGCAACTGATTTTCTTAACAAAACAGTAAAAATTATAAGCGGATATAAACCGACGAATCGGGTAATAGATATAGCAACAAAGGATAAGTAGGTGCAAAAGGAGGTTTTTATGCGACTGATTGCAATTATACTGATCGTACTCTTGCTTTTCACGCTTCCTGTCAACTATGTAGCTAATTTGCTAGGGCGACCACCATCGAAGACTTGGCATGAGGAAGCAGTGGTCACGTTTTATGAAGACCAGATCATTCGAAAATACGCTCCCATAGATTATGTAAAATACGGTGACAATCTGATTTCTGTGGGGATAGAGGCAAATGAGCTGGACATAAGGCTCTTTAACAAGCAAAATGCTCCTGTGGATGCGTTCAAATCGGTGTTTATCGAAAGAGCAATCTGGCAGCTTAAGATCGAATCGGTTGACGAACGGGAGCTGTCTATACTGACATTCGGTGATTATGTCCTTTATAGGACTCGAATCAGCCTTGTCGATGGAACCATCACCAGCGACAGGCGTATTGCAGAAAATGTCATCAAGTTTGATGGTGAGGAAGGGTATGTCGTTTTTGAGCAGGACTCACAAATCTATTTGTTGATTCCTGATGGCGGTATGCAGTTGCTATTTAATGGAAATGTTAACCAACTTGAGCTTGTGGTTGGTGAAAACTACATTACAGTAGTCGATAACCGCAGGGACTTGGCGAAGTTTGAAACCCATGTCACAAACTACAGAATTGACACACACGAAATTATCAGTGTGAATTTAACAGAAACGCTCTCTTTGTCAACGGACAATTTTATTGACGCTAAGCTAAATGATGGACTTTTGGGTGTTCTATTGATGAGGACAGATGGGAGTGGAGTGAATGAAGTTGTAACGTATAAGGGTGTCGTTCTAGATGAGAACCTAAGTGCGAAGAAAGTGTTCGAACTTCAGAATAGGAACCTAAAAAAAGGCGCCTTGATTATTGAGATAAGACCTTCGTCATTCGATTTGGCAGTGAAACGATTTACTTCGAATTATGCGGATTATTTTAGGTTAAATACCGAATCAAAGCTCGTTGATTCGGAACGAATGACCAGGAGCCTTCACGTAAGCGCGATGCCGCTCTATGTAAAATCAGAGGAGGCGGACTACTTCTATTGGATCAACGTAAAATCAGGCGGAAAAGAACTGAATGCGACTACGACATCGAGCAGTGTAATTGACAAGGGGCCCGATATGATGGATTATCTCACATCTGCCTGGTTCACATTCGCCAGTGCGGCGATCATCATCTCACATCTTGCTCTCCCTTATTTTGTGATCATCCTGATGGCGATCTATCTTTGCTTCTATTTCGAAAAAAAATATTGGGAGAACAAGCTTATTTCAAAGATGACCGTTCCTTTTATCATTCTTGTCAGTGCAGTCTATATGATATTTATCATTGAATATCTTTTTGTCAAAAACTCGGTTATGCTCGCATATCTTCCTACGCTTTTAAGTGTGCGTTTAGGGCTCTATCTAGTACTTGCAGGGATTTTTCTAGTCAGTGCTGTCATTTTAAAACTAGCTATCGGTCAGTTTCTGATTTCTGGAAAGTACGCGAAGGTAACCGTGTTTACCCTCTCTGTGGTACTGTTATATATCGTCACAGTCAATATCTATGTGCCGATTGACTATTTTTTGCAGATGACCTTGTAAAATTGATTACTCAAAGGTCGTGATCTCATTCACCGATGACTAGATAAGCGCTCGCTGGATGAAGAAAGTGTGGAATATACGATCTGACTATTGACAGCATATGAATCTACTCATATAATCAGACTATTAAAGGCAATGAAGAGAAGAGTACTGTGTAAAGAAGGTCAAAGAGAGCCCCGATGGTGGAAAAGGGCACTGGACATGCGCGGGAAACAAGGCTTGGAGCTGCGCTGCGGATCGGTTGGTGATGTGGCGACGTGAGTTCACGTTACAGAACCGGAGCATCAGTTGTGCTCGATCGAGGCTTAGCAGCAAATTAGGGTGGCACCGCGACTATATCGCCCCTACGTTTTATACGTAGGGGCGTTTTTGTTTTTGTAAGCTTATATAAAGGAGGCAGCAACTATGAAAGAATTCAAAAGACCTAGACCGGAATTTCCAAAAAGGGCAGTGATCACAGCAGGTATGCCCTACGGTAACAAATCATTACACTTCGGGCATATCGGTGGTGTGTTCATTCACGCAGACACCTTCAGCAGATTCTTAAAAGATAGGATCGGTAAAGAGAATGTCATCTTCGTATCCGGCACGGACTGCTATGGTTCGCCGATCGTTGCAAGTTATAAGAAACATATCGACGAAACTGGTGAAAACATCACGATGCACGATTACGTATACAGATTCCACATGATTCAAAAAAATATTTTAAATGACTATGATGTTTCGCCCAGTCTCTACACTTCCTCAGCATTTGGAAGAAGCGGAGAAATTCATAATGAAGTATCAAAAAAACTGTTCGACACCATGTATGAGGGCGGCTACCTGAAAAAGATGTCTTCTCTGCAGTTTTTCGATCCTGTGGAGAACGAGTACCTTAACGGACGCCAAGTCCTTGGAGAGTGCCCGTTCGAAGGATGTAAATCGGATAAGGCTTATGCCGATGAATGCGCCCTAGGGCATCAGTATATGCCTAGCGAACTGATCAATCCTGTCAGTATCCTTTCGGGTGTCAAACCTGAGCTTAAGAATGTGTCAAACTGGTACTTCATTTTGGACGAGTATACTGAGCAACTGAAAAAAATGGTGGACAGGCAACGTAAAGAGAAAAAAGTTAGACCCATGGTCTTAAATATCACGGATGAGTTTTTAAAGGATCCGGCAATCTATGTCACTCGTAAAGAGCAGGAAAAACTAGTAGAAGCCGGTATTGAACTAAAGAACTGCACGCTGATCGACGAGCCTAAAAAACCGTCGGTAACCTATGAGTTTGATTCTCTGAGCGATCGGGATGATGCAAGAGCCATTTTAGAAGCGAGTTCGATCCGTTTCAGAACTGGCAAAACACTGGTTCCTTTCAGATTGTCCGGTAATATCGACTGGGGCGTTCCTGTTCCAAATAAAGAGGACTTGAATGATTTGACCTTCTGGGTATGGCCTGAATCGCTATGGGCACCGGTATCGTTCACAAAAGCCTATCTTGAATCCATCGGAAAGGATCCGGCGGATTGGAAGGACTGGTGGATCGCTGACGAGACGAAAGTCTATCAGTTCATTGGAGAAGACAACATCTACTTCTACGGTATCGCAGAAATGGGAATGCTGCTCGCTTATCTTGGCATCGGTCCAGATGAAAAAAGAGATTTAAATGAGGTGAACTTCCCGGAACTTATTGCGAACTGCCATCTGCTGTTCCTCGATACAAAAGCGAGCAGCTCTGGAGAAATTAAGCCGCCGATGGCTGATGAGCTCTTGGAGTACTACACTAAAGATCAGCTTCGCATGCACTTTTTAAGTCTGGGACTGTCCAAGAAGAGTGTGAGCTTCAATCCTAAACCATTTGATCCCAACAGCAATCCGGCAGAGGCGGACGTGGTGCTTAAAGATGGAAATCTGTTGACGAATGTCTTCAACCGTCTTGTGAGATCTTGCTTCTACACCGCTCAGAAATATACGGATTCTGTCATACCGACACATGAGGTTTCTGAGGAAATCCTTAATATCGTTGAAAAAGGTGTGCTTGAATACGAAGCGAATATGGCACGCCAAGAATTCCATCGGGTTATCTACACGCTCGACAGTCTGATTCGGTCGCTTAGCAAATACTGGGCCAGAGAAATGAAGATTGCAGATGACAATGATGACAACCTCCATAGGGAGCGTATCCTTGCCGATTCGTTCTATGGCGTGAAAACGACACTTACACTCTTGCATCCGATCGTACCGGAAAGTGCGGAGCATGCGAGAGAATATCTGAACCTGAATGAAACCGTATGGTCTTGGGACCATATTCTTAAACCGACATCGGTTCATATGGATGATTCTGAAAACCATAGACTTAAGTTTATCGAACCAAAATTTGATTTCTTTAAAAAGCACGAATGCCAATTTGGCGACAGTCAAGCATAAGGCGAAAGAATCGTGTATACTATTAATTGGTCGCTATTGATAGTACACCTTTAAATTTTAGGAGATAAACAATGAAGCTGATTAGATTTGTCAGGGGTAGAAACACAGAGAAAAGACAAATTCCAATAATTAAAAGAATAGTATACCTACCGCTTTTGGCGGTAATCATAGGCATCGCAGGGATTTCTTTTGTCGGATCGCGTACGATAGAAGATCAATTGCTCCACCAGATGAAAGAAAATGCGCTGGCTACGGCTGTTCAGATGGGTGAGCGTATAGGGCTTCAAAAAGACGCCCTGGATGTCATAGAGGAACAGTTCGCCGATAAAATCCTTATTGCCAGTCGTGTTCTAAAAGACCACAAGCACGAATTTGACCAGGTGACGATAAAGCGTATCGCCGAGCAGCTCAATATTGGCGAGACGAACTGGTTTAACTCAGGTGGAACGATTCTCTACTCGAGTATCGACCAATACGTCGGATGGACGGCACCTGCGGATCATCCTGTGAGCCAGTTTATCAAAAGTGGAAGCGACACGTGGCTTGAACCGATCAGAAAAGATTCTGAGTCGGATTCATACAACAAATATGGTTATGTTCGATTTGATAACGGTGAGTTCGTACAAATCGCCATACCTGCTGATCGGGTGATGGAGCTCACTGAGCAGTTTTCTTATCAAAAGCTGCTGGATGACATTGTAAATGATAATGAAATCTTGTCTGCAAGCATCTTTGCAAAGGATGGCATGATCATGGCTTCTACCGATTCGGTCGAGGATGCGGGTCATCCAAGCGAAATGATACTTCACATTCAAACAGGCGGTATTGAAAAAATTGAAAGCCATATCAAATTTGATGCGGAGTTGAATCAGAATATTTTGCATGTGTATGTTCCGGTGATTTTAAGTTCATCGGAATCGGGAATGCTAGCACTTTGCTATTCGATGGATCATGTTGAAAGAGCCGCCTATGTAAGCCAAGTGCAGATATTTACGATTGGAATATTGCTTGTTTTCATCGTCGCAGGTATTTTGTATCTGGCGCAAAAAAGACTGATCGTCGCTCCAATCAAGGCGCTTGATGATGACATGCAGGTGATCTGTCCGGAATCGGCGGTTGTCTATAGGCTTCCCATTCCATCGAAAGATCCTTTCCTGTCCATTAGAAAGACCACAAATACGGTACTTGATAAAACGCAGCAGTACCTTGAAGAGCTGATCTGTTTTCAAGAAGAGCTTACAGCGTCCAATGAAGAACTTGAAGATACGGTGAGTCAGCTGACTGCGAATGAAGAAGAATTAAGAGCGCAATATGATGAAATACAAGAATATGTACACAAAATAAAAGAATTGAAGCACCGCTATGAGATAGCCATCGATGCGACAAAATGTTTCTTATGGGAGTATTCTCTCGATACGAAGAGAATCTCCTTTTCAGATAACTTTGAAAGCATCATCGGACCCAAGGTAGATGACTATGCCCTAGAAGATATTTTTCAAAAGGCCGTTCATCCGGATGACGTATCAGGCTGCAGAAATGAAATAAGTGCATTCACTCAACGTGTGAATCAGGACAACCAACTTTCGGATGAAGGTATCCATCTGGAGCTGAGATTGAAAAATGAGTCTGGTGATTGGAACTGGTATATCATGCGTGGCAGAGGTGTTGACGATTACAGTGGTGTGAATCGTCTTTTAACAGGCGTTCTGGTCGATATCACCAAACAAAAGGAACAGGAATCCTTCATCAGGTATCTTGCCGACCATGATGCGCTAACAGGTCTCTATAGCAGACGAAAGTTCACAGAGGAACTGCAACTTAGACTCGACAGAAACGAAATAGGCGCTGTCATTCTAATGGACGTCGACAATTTTAAAGTGATCAATGATACATCGGGTCACGTGTATGGCGATTTCGTCCTGCAGATGGTAGCGGATACGCTCAAAGAGATTATTTCTAAAAAAAGCATGATCTATCGATTGGGTGGAGACGAGTTTCTGATCATAGTCGAAGGAGATATCCATTCAAAGGATATGGAGAACCGGTTTGCAGAGTGTATCAGCGGATTTAAAGCAAAGATGGAAGCGTCCTGCTCGAATCATCATGTCACGCTGAGCACAGGGATTGTCAGCTATCCAGACGACGGTAATACCGTTGAAGAGCTGCTGATCAAGTCCGATATTGCCATGTATAGCGCGAAACGGTCAGGTAAGAACCAATACCAGTTCTATAACGACAGCATGCAGGATCAATTGTCCAGAAAAGTGGAGATTGAACAACTACTTCGCAATGCCTTATCGCAAGACGGGTTTGAACTGCACTATCAGCCAATCGTACACACGCAGACGCAGGAACTCGCATATTTTGAGGCGCTTATCCGCTTGAAGGACAGGTCGGTGACTCCAGATGTCTTCATCGATGTGGCCGAAGAGTCTACACTGATAGAAGCCATTGGAAAATGGGTGATCATAGAAGCCTTTTCTCAACTGAACAAGTGGCGTTTGTCAGGCTTTGAAACAAAAAAAGTCTCGATCAACTTGTCGCCAAGACAGATCAGAGTCGCAAGTTTTGTCGAATTTGTGAAAGAACAGCTTAAGGTATACGAGCTTGAAGGGACACAAATTGAGTTTGAAATCACAGAAAATGTACTTGTTGAGAATTTGGACAGCGTGATAGAGATCCTTCATTCCTTGAATGAACTGGGTATTTCAATCGCACTGGATGATTTTGGTACAGGATACTCATCGATAAGCTACCTGACCTATATGCCAGTGAGCAAGATCAAGCTTGACAAGAGCCTAAAGGACAAGTTCATCCATCTGGAAAGCATCAAAGTCATGGATAGTATCATCAACCTCGCCCACGGCCTGAAACTGTCTGTAGTGACAGAGGGGGTTGAGACGCTTGAAGAGTACAGAAGACTCAAGCGGGGTGGAAGCGACTACATTCAAGGTTACCTGTTCAGCCAGTCGTTAACTGCTGCAGAAGCAGAGGGGTGGCTTGAAAACAACTTGAAAAAACCGGTGATTTCCGTTCAGCAAATCACGTGAACATCGAATACGCAAAACGAGCCTCTCCCTTTACTTGGAGAGGCTCGTTTTTTAATGTGTGATACTCAACGGTTTAAAGACGATATCCACTTCTACCCCTTGTTTTTCTTTGCTCTGAAGTGCGATTTGTCCGTTTAAGACTTGCGAAACCATGTTATGCACGATATGCAGCCCGAGTCCTGTGCAGCCTTTGCTGCGATTTGTCGTATAGAAGGGATTGAAAACCTTTTCGATAACCGATTCTTTGATGCCCTGGCCGTCATCGACATAATGAAGCTGTATGGCGCCATCGGTCTGATCGTATCGAATGGTGATGGTACCTCGCTGATTGTTCTCGTAGCCGTGCAGGATACTGTTCATGACAAGATTGCTTAGGATATAGGAAATAGCACCGGGATAAGAGACGATTTCGAGTGTCGGATCGCATTCGAGATTCACCTCGAGATTCGCGGTTCTTATTTTAGGCTGCAGTGTGACGAGTACGTCTGTTGTATAGGCATAAAGATTGAAGGTGCCGATCTCCAGGTTGTCTTGATTGGAAGCGACGGTTTTAAAACTTGTGACGATATCAGCTGTCCGTGACAGGTTGTTTTCAAGCATCATTAGCGAGTCATTTGTAGAGCTCAGATAATCCAACAAGTGCTTCTTGGTCATTTTGTTGCTATCCATGTGTTCCTTAAGTGTCTGGTGCTGCTCGATCAGGAAGGAGCTTAATGTGATGCTTACACCCAGAGGGGTGTTCAGTTCGTGAGCGACTCCAGAAACCAGTTCACCCAGTGAGGCGAGTTTTTCCGATTGTATCAGCTGTTCCTGTGCCTGGTTCAATGACACGAGAGATTCCTCCAGTTCCTTTGTACGCAGGGTTACCTGATGATTCAAGCGTGCATGCGACTTAAGCAGGGAAGATAGATAGACAAAGACTAAGATTGCGATGAAAAGCCCTAAAATAGGAAGGTACAGGTACTGGTTGGTCGGTGAACGCCATCCGCCGATCGGTTCGACTTCTAATATCCAGTAGTTGTCTTCAAGCGGCACAGGCAGCGAAATCGGATCGACAAGTCTTGACACTCCGGGTGAGAACAGGCGGACCTTTGTCTGCTTCAGTTCTGAAAGTGTGTAAAGATTCAGGTTGTAATTCTTTGTCGACTGCAACAGTCCTGAATTACCTAAAAGGCGATCGTAGTCGAGTATCACGTTCAAAAGACCGATAAAATTTTTTGGCAGCCCGTTTTCGTAGGACATGATCGGTACCCTGCTAATGATTTTTTGAGAACCGGTGGCCATGTCTGTGGAGACTGTGATGACGGTTCGTCTTGTATTTTTTGTCTTGACCACAGATAAGAACTCCGTTTGGCTAAGCAATAGATCTTGACCGATAAGGGAATCATTTAGTTTTGGAGGGTAGACATAGGATACGGTTGTGCCTTCTGTGAGCTGGACTTCCTTGATCAGATCGTTCTGCTGGGAAAATAGCTTCTCGCTGAACTTATTCAGTTCGTCAACGGTGCTATCAGGATGTAGTTGGTAATAGACGAGTAATCCGCGTGCCTTATCCATGGTCTGATTGATCTGGTAAATGAAATTCGAGATCGTTGTCGACATTTCGTCACGCACCCTTTGCTTTTCGCTGGCGATATCGTACTGGTAGGAGAACCATGACGCATAAGAGAAGATGCCTATAATCAGTAAAGAAGAGAGTATCGGAACCGCTTTCTTCAGTATCGGATGAGCCAGGGATTGTCTAATTTTGTTTAGGGGTAGATTTAGCATTTATAGCGCTCCGTTTCAGATGAGTTGATCGATGTTTAAAGCATACCCATATTGGGCATAGTCATAACAGACGAACATAAATTTAGGAGGGTTTCAAAATGATTTTAAGAAAAATCAGGCATATTCGTAGCCTATGCTTGCTGGTTCTGATAGCTATTTTGACCGTAGGTTGTGTAGGGAGTCAAACAAAAACGGTAAGCATAGGTGTGGTCTTGTCCAATTTAAACAATCCTTTTTTTGAATCCATCCAAAATGGAATGATGGATTCAACGGGTTCATCGGAGCTGAAGCTGACGATTGTCTCTTCAGATGATGAAATCAATAAAGAGTATGAGGCTGTCAAAATGTTAATCTATCAGGGGGTGGACCTTATCGTGATCAATCCAACCAACTCCGATGCGGTGTTTAGGGCTGTGAGTCTTGCAAATGAAAGCGGGATACCAGTAATGACAGTCGATAGGGAATCTACAGGAGGCCGTATAGTCAGCCATATCGGGTCAGATAATAGGAGTGGTGGCGAAATGATCGCAAAGGTCATGATAGAGGGTGCTGGCAACCAAGGCAAATACGCGGAAATAATAGGTGTGGAAGGTACCTCGGCCTCAAAATTGAGAGGTGAAGGCTTCAATTACTATATGTCTGCAAACAGCTATATGACCTTGGCGGCAGCCGTGCCTGCCGACTTTGACCGCGAAAAGGGACGGCTGTCGATGCAGACGATCCTGTCTGTGCATCCGGACCTTGTCGCCGTGTTCGCTCAAAACGATGAAATGGCTCTGGGAGCCCTAAGCGCAGTCGAATCTGCAGGACTGCCCATAAAGATATATGGATTTGACGGGTCAGACGAGGCAATCAGGGCGATCGATGAAGGGCTCTTGGAAGCTACTGTGGCGCAACAACCCTACTTGATCGGAAAAATGACGGTAGAGGCGGCCAAAGCTTTTCTTGACGGAAGCGATGTCGAAGAACTCATCCTAGTACCTGTGAGAATTATTACAAAAAAAGAATGATCGGCTTAAGCTTTAAAATGAGGACTTCATTTTAAAGCTTTTATTTTGCAGCTGGTGGCGCATTTGGTCTAAACGCCGTCCCAAGGAAGTGCTATAATTGATTTATCGATGTTCATGTGAACCAGGGGGCTTACTTATGGAAAAAAAATATATCTTATCGCTGGACCAGGGGACGACAAGTACGCGTGCGATCTTGTTTGACCGTTCAGGTGATATCGTAAAAATCGCGCAAAAGGAGTTCACCCAGTTTTATCCCAAGTCAGGGTGGGTGGAGCACGACGCTATGGAGATCTGGGGTTCTCAGATGGGAGTCGCCAGAGAGGTGCTTGAGACGGCGGGGGTATCGACTACTGAAATTGCAGCGATCGGAATCACAAACCAGCGGGAAACCACCGTAGTATGGGATAAGGTCACAGGCAAACCGATTCACCGCGCAATCGTCTGGCAGTGCAGGCGGACAGCATCCATCTGCGACCGCTTGATCGAAGAAGGCCATGAGGCGTACATAAGAGAAAACACAGGTCTTGTCGTAGACGCCTACTTTTCTGCTACAAAAGTTAAGTGGATACTGGACCATGTGGAGGGTGCAAGAGAAAAAGCCGAGAAGGGCGAGCTGTTATTCGGTACGATCGATTCATGGCTGATCTGGAACCTTACAAGGGGAGCGGAGCATGTGACCGACTATTCCAATGCGTCAAGGACCATGATGTTCAATATCAGGACGCTGGAGTGGGACAGGCAGATCTTAGAGGCGCTTGATATTCCTTTGTCGATGCTTCCTGAGGTCAAAGCTTCCTCAGAGATCTATGGGGTGACCGACGAACATACCTTCGGCGGAGCAAAGATTCCTATCGCAGGTGCTGCGGGAGACCAGCAGGCCGCGATGTTCGGACAGGCGTGCTTTTCAAAGGGCATGGCTAAAAACACCTACGGCACCGGCTGTTTCATGTTGATGAACACCGGCGAGGAGATGATTACTTCAAAAAACGGTCTTTTGACGACGATCGCCTGGGGTGTCGATGGAAAAGTTGAATATGCGCTTGAGGGATCGATATTCATGGGTGGAGCTTCTGTGCAGTGGTTGAGGGATGAGATGAAGCTGATCACCGATGCCGCCGACAGCGCCTATTACGCATCCAAGGTGGACAGCACGGGTGGTGTGTATGTCGTACCCGCCTTCGCAGGTTTGGGGGCGCCCTACTGGGATATGTACGCGAGGGGAACCATCGTCGGCCTTACTCGTGGATCTGGTAGAGATCATATCATCCGTGCGACCCTCGAATCCATCGCTTATCAGACAAGAGACGTACTTGAGGCGATGCAGGAAGATTCGGGCATAAGACTTGAAACCCTTAAGGTGGATGGCGGAGCTACTGCAAATGACTTTTTGATGCAGTTTCAGTCGGATATTCTGGCAGTGCCTGTGGATCGTCCGGTAGTCAGGGAGACAACCGCGCTTGGTGCGGCGTATCTTGCGGGACTCGCTGTAGGGTTCTGGTCGTCTAGGGAAGAAATCGCCATGAACTGGTCGATGGAAACGCAATTTACCCAAAACATCACAGAAGCATCAAGAGCCAAGCTTTACAAGGGCTGGAAAAGAGCCGTTGAACGATCAAGGGCTTGGGAAGAAAAAGAGGATGAGGATTAAGAAATAGGTAAATAAAAAAAACCATCACATTGTGATGGTTTTTTTATTGGTGCGGGTAGAGGGACTTGAACCCCCACGAACTAGTCACTAGATCCTAAGTCTAGCGCGTCTGCCAATTCCGCCATACCCGCGTATGCTTAACAAGTAGATGTACTAACTTGTTGCGACTAATATAATTTAACACATCTAAAAAAAAAAACAAGTGTTTTTTTATAAATTTATTTATTATTTTCATTTTTTTTATCACGGGTTCGAAAGGACTATGTAAAGAACGACATCCATCTGTTTTTTGCATAGCGCCAGTTGGATTGTTTACGTTATACTAAAACTGTGGATGAGCTCACCGAATCAGGCTGTATAGTTAATGATAAGTACAGGAGAACATGATGAAAATAAATAAGAAAGTACTGGAAACCATCAAGAAAAAGATAATAGAAGACTATAAGGACGACGTGGCGATTCTTGTGCGTTACAATGTGAACATCACAGCTACTGAAGAAAATAAGATTGGTTTTGACTTTTACTTTATTCCCAAAAACGAAAAAGCCAAGCAGCTGTCCACTCAGTTCATCATAGACGGAATCAGCTATGACCTGTTTCCGATGTCATGGGACAGGCTCATCAGCAATGCCGCTTTCGATAGCCCGCAGGCCTATCTGCTGACAGAATCCGAAGTGGTCTACTATGCTGACCAGGATGATCTGAACCGGTTCAATCAGCTGATTGATAGTGTGGGCAGGTTGACAAGCCCTGAATACGCTGAGCTGATGTTGAATAAGGCCTTTGAGTATTTCAATGAGACATTCATCTATCTATTCAACATGGATCAGGTCGGTGACAGCATGCTTGATCTGAGACTTGAAGCCAGCAAGGTGATCACGAAAATCACAAGCGCCTTGGCCTTTTTCAACCAGACCTATTATAGGGGCGGTAATGGAACCGACTTATCCATCATCGAGGAAAGCTATACCTTCAATAGGTTGCCTGTCGACTATGAGGTCTTGATCAAAGAAATCTTGTCGGCAAGCGATGCACAGAGTTTAAAATCAAACACCGTAGCGCTTGTAAGCAATACAAGGGAGCTACTGGAGCAGGGGCGCAGGGAACATGCTCAGATTGAACCCTTTGAGACATTTTTTACAGGGTATTATGAGGAACTCAAATCCATTTTGACCCGATTTGAAATGGCATGTGAAAGCAAGGTCCAGTCCAAGCTCTTCCTGCTTGCGGCCTATATGCATGAGGAAGTCAGTCAGTTTATGGCAAAGGTAGAAACCGGTATCTGGTTTAATGACCGCAATTACTATTCGGAGTACAGCAAGGCTTTTGACGATTTTTTTAAGGTGGATCTTTTAGAGCTGATCGCTCAAGAAAACTATGAGGAATTGCCGATTGCCATTAAGGATTTTGAAGCTAAAATGATGCAGATGTTAAATGACAACGGAATTGACTTATTGATCTTTGACGATGTCGAGGCCTTTAAAACGTATTTTGAAAGCAAGTAGGCACCCAGATGAAGTATAAGAATGCGAAGAACGTGTTGCCCCAAGAGCTCATGGATGAGATTCAAAAGTATATCCAGGGTGAATACCTCTATGTGCCCAAAGCGGATGGGTCGAAAAAGAAATGGGGTGAAAAATCGGGGTCTCGAAGGGAATTGTCACTCAGAAACGACAACATCAGAAAGGCCTTCAATTTCGGAACAAGTATTTCCGAGTTGGCACAGGAGTACTTCTTGTCTGAAGAGAGTATCAAGAAAATCGTGTATGGTAAAAAATAAGAGTAATAAGCTAATGCAAACCGACCTTTTGATCAGTATAGGGTCGGTTTGTATTTTGGCGAAATGTGGTTAAGGAAGAAGGATATTGGATATATAGTTTGCAAGTAAACTTAAGGAGCGCTTATGAAAATGAATAAGGATCCGTCACAACATCAATATAGGATTCATGTCACATTAGTGATACTAAGCCTTGTAGTACTGCTATGGTCTGCTGTGAATCCGTATAAGTACCTTTTTTGGTTCTTTCTGACGATTCCGCCTTTACTGCTTGAAGGCTCCTTGATTTTGACCTACAGACACTTCCGGTTTTCAACACTTGTATATATCGTCGTTTTTTTACATGTGATCCTTCTGCTTGTAGGGGCCAAGTACACCTATACGAACGTCCCCGCTGCTGTCTATATCTCAGACCTGTTCGGTGCGAGTAGGGTGCATTTTGATAGGCTGGGCCATTTTATGCAGGGGATAACCCCGGCGATGATGGGCAAAGAATTGCTAGTCAGAAGAGGCTATATCACAAAGACGTTCATGAGCTATTACATCGTCATGAGTATCGCGCTCGCCTTTAGCGCGTTTTATGAACTGCTCGAGTTCATGGTGACAGTCGTGACGAAGCTGTCTCCTTCGATCATACTCGCTCCTCAGGGAGATGTCTGGGATACCCACTGGGATATGATCTGGGCGATCATCGGTGCGGCATTCGCCCTTACCGTTTTGGCAAAAACCCACGACAAGCAGATTGAAAGCTTACCTAAGCGCAAACACAAGTAAAAGCAGACTGCTATGATTACGAGAGGAAAGTCGCATACGAAATGCGACTTTTTAGCGTCTTTATTTAAGTAAAGTTACGTTGATTTTTTGACTGCCTAGATATAGACTATACATATGCAACACCTTGGAGTAAACGGTTTCATAGCGTATGCGGCCGTCTTGTGGATTTAATGCTAAAACGAGGTGAAATAGTGGGCAAAATACTTTTGACAGGTTCACACGGACAAATCGGGACAGAACTCGCTGACGCGCTTGGCGCAAGATATGGCGCAGATGCCATTGTCGTAAGTGATGTGAAAGCGGACTACGCTGGACCCTACACGCATGAGGTACTTGATGTGACGGACGGTCATGCTGTCACAAACATTGTAAGGAAGCATGACATAAAAGAGGTCTACCACTTGGCAGCCATCCTTTCGGCGGCTGGAGAGAAACACCCCGATTTACTGTGGCGTGTCAATATGGACGGTCTGAAAAATGTGCTGGATGTCGCTAAAGAGAATCGTTTGAAAGTGTTCGTGCCAAGTTCGATAGCCGCATTCGGGCCTTCGACTCCAATGGATATGACACCACAAACTACCATTCAAAGACCGACGACCATGTACGGGATTTCAAAAGTAGCTGGCGAACTGCTCTGTGACTACTATTTCAAAAAATACGGGGTGGATACCAGAGGGGTAAGGTTCCCTGGCATCATTTCGCATAAGGCGCTTCCGGGCGGTGGAACGACCGATTACGCAGTCCATATCTATTACGAGGCGATCAAGTCAGGTAGGTATACGAGTTATATCGATAAGGGAACCATGATGGATATGCTTTATATGCCGGATGCTATCGAAGGGGTATTGGCCTTGATGGAAGCGGATGGGAATAAGCTGAACAATAGAAATGCATACAACATTACTGCGATGAGTTTCGATCCAGAACAACTTGCAGCATCAATAAAAAAGGAAATACCTGAGTTCACACTTGATTATGCGGTGGATGATGTTCGTCAGGCGATTGCGAACACTTGGCCGAACTCGTTAGACGATCATGTGGCGCGTGAAGAATGGGGATGGAACCCCAAGTTCGATATTGACGCGATGACAAAGGATATGCTTTACAACCTAAAGTTAAAACTTAAGTAAATGGGAGGATGCTATGATTTCAAATTTTGACATCAGTCAGGCGATGACTGTAAAACTGGATGCTGTTCTACCTGAATATCCGAGCTTTAAAGAGGGTATCAGAAGAGCTCCGAAGCGTGAGTTCACACTGACGAAGAACCAAACGAAAACGGCGCTTATGAACGCACTACGTTACATTCCGGAAGAACTCCATGAAGCGCTTGCTCCTGAGTTCATGGAAGAACTTAAGACGCATGGCCGTATCTACGGCTACCGTTTCAGACCGGAAGGAGACATCTCGGGCAAGCCATATTCCGAGTACAAGGGTGTCTGCACAGAGGCAAAAGGCATCCAGGTGATGATCGACAATAATTTGGATTTCGATATCTGCCTATACCCATATGAGCTTGTGACTTACGGTGAGACAGGCCAAGTATGCCAAAACTGGATGCAGTACCAGTTGATCCAAAAATACCTTGAAATCATGACGCAGGAACAGACGCTTGTCGTGATGAGCGGTCACCCTCTTGGCTTGTTCAGATCTTCTGCTGAAGCACCAAGGGTAATCATTACAAACTCATTGATGATCGGCATGTACGATAATCCTGAGTGGCAAAACAAAGCCCAGGCGATGGGTGTTGCAAACTACGGTCAGATGACCGCAGGTGGCTGGATGTACATCGGACCGCAAGGAATCGTTCATGGAACATTCAACACGGTGATGAACGCGGGCCGTTTAAAACTTGGTATTGCAGATGACAAAGACCTTGCCGGTGTGCTGTATGTGACATCAGGTCTTGGCGGCATGAGCGGCGCTCAAGGTAAAGCGGTAAAGATCGCAAACGGTGTCGGCATTATCGCCGAAGTGGACAAGTCGCGCGTGATGACACGCTTTGAACAAGGATGGGTAGACAGTTACACGGATTCTGCCAAAGAAGCCTTTAGAGAAGCAAGCGAGTATATGGAAAAAGGTCAAGGTAGGGCCATCGCATTCCACGGTAACGTCGTGGACCTTTTGGAGTATGCGCTTCAAAACGATGTGAAGATCGATCTTCTGTCAGACCAGACATCTTGCCACGTGCCATACGAGGGCGGTTACTGCCCGGTTGGTATCACTTTTGAAGAAAGAACAAAGATGCTCGCTGAAGATAAGGCGACTTTTGTCAAGCTTGTCGACAACACACTACAAAAGCACTATAGAATCGTGAAGGAACTCGTTGAAAAAGGCGCTTACTTCTTTGACTACGGAAACGCCTTCATGAAAGCGGTTTACGATACAGGAATCACAGAAATCACAAAGAACGGCATCGATGAGTCTGAAGGTTTCATCTTCCCGTCCTATGTCGAAGATATCATGGGCCCAATGCTGTTTGACTATGGCTATGGACCTTTCAGATGGGTTTGCCTAAGCGGTGACCCGATGGACCTTAGAAAAACCGACCATGCGGCCATGAGCTGCATCGATCCGGATCGACGCGGTCAGGACAGAGACAACTATGTTTGGGTGAGAGATGCAGAAAAGAACAAGCTGGTTGTCGGCACTCAGGCTCGAATTCTTTACCAGGACGCCCTAGGCAGAATGAAAATCGCGCTTAAGTTCAACGAAATGGTTAGAAACGGCGAGATAGGTCCTGTCATGCTTGGACGTGACCACCATGACACAGGCGGTACGGATTCACCGTTTAGAGAGACTTCGAACATCAAAGACGGTTCAAACATCATGGCTGAAATGGCTGTTCAGTGCTTTGCGGGCAACGCGGCACGAGGCATGTCGATGATCGCGCTCCACAACGGTGGCGGGGTAGGTATCGGTAAATCGATCAACGGCGGATTTGGAATGGTGCTTGACGGTTCTGAAAGAGTGGATACGATTCTTAGAAGAGCGGTGCCATGGGATACGATGGTCGGCGTTGCAAGAAGAAACTGGGCAAGAAACGAGCATGGTATTGAAACATGTATCGAGTACAATGAAATCTATGCTGGAACAGATCACGTGACGATTCCTTTCAGAGCGAAAGAATCACTTGTTGAGTCTCTGGTAGATGCCAATTATGATGATTGCCTTAAATAATTAAAGCAGTAATGCCACTGGGCGAGTGTCCCAGTGGCTTATGTCGTTCATGTCCGCATCAGCGGTGTGATATAACCTTATAAATAACTGGAGGATACATTAATGTCAAAACTCGTTCAATGTGTACCAAATTTTTCTGAAGGCCGTGACTTAGACAAAGTTGAAAAGATCCTTAATGCGTTTAGAGCAAAAGAAGGCGTTAAATTACTGGATTACTCAAGTGATAAAGATCATAACAGAAGTGTTGTAACACTTGTAGGTGAACCGCAAGCTGTAAAAAAAGCGGTAGTTGAAGCGGTCGGTATTGCAAAAGAATTGATCGACATGACAAAGCACGAAGGCCAGCATCCTAGAATGGGCGCTTGCGATGTTATTCCCTTTATCCCTATCAAGAACATCACAATCGAAGAGTGTGTCGCTCTTGCCAAAGAAACAGCGCAAGAAATGAACACTGCTCACGGCGTACCTGTATTCCTTTATGAAAAAGCGGCTTCTAACCCAGACCGTGAAAACCTTGCAAAGGTAAGAAAAGGTCAATTTGAAGGCATGTTTGAAAAAGTGAAAGAAGCAGAGTGGAAACTTGACTTCGGCACAGAGTGTCACCCTACTTACGGCGTAACAGCTGTCGGAGCTAGAATGCCTCTTGTAGCATTCAACGTACTGCTTAACACAAACAATCTTGATATCGCAAATCAAATCGCTAAAAATGTAAGACATTTAAGCGGTGGTCTTAGATTTGTAAAAGGTATCGGTATCGATATGCCAGAAAGAAACATCACACAAGTATCGATGAACATGACAGACTTCACGAAGACTCCTTTATACAGAGCCTTCGAACTGATCAAAATCGAAGCGAAGAGATACGGTGTCAGCGTCATCGGCTCTGAGGTCATCGGTCTTGTACCAATGGAGGCCATGGTCCGTACTGCCGAGTGGTACCTTGGCGTTGAAGACTTCTCTATGGAACAAGTGCTTGAAAAACGTATGATGGAGTAATCCTATGATTACTAAGCTATTAATAAAAAACGCCTCAGAACTCGTTACTTGTTCTGGAAACGCCGCTAAAAAGGGCAAGCAGATGAGCGACCTGCATGTGATCAGAGACGGAGCTATCGCATCGTCTGACGGAGTGATCACGCATGTAGGTAAAACCGAAGATGTGCTAACGGCTATAAACGAAGACGATTATGTCGTCATCGATGCGACTGGAAAAACAGTCATGCCAGGTTTTGTCGATTCACATACTCACTTTGTATTCGGAGGCTTCAGGGCCGACGAGTACGGATGGAGACTTGAAGGACAAAGCTATGTTGACATCATGGAAAAAGGCGGCGGAATCGCAAACTCTGTTCGTGGAACAGATCAGGCGACCTTCCAAGAGCTGATCGATGTCGGTATGAAACGACTTAACTCCATGCTTTCATTCGGTGTGACAACAGTCGAAGGAAAATCAGGCTACGGCCTGTTCAAGGATACCGAACTTAAGCAGCTTAAGGTCTATAAGGCGCTTAAGGAAATGCACCCGATGGATATCGCTGTCACTTATCTTGGACCACATTCTGTTCCAAAAGAGTACAAGGGCAACGAGATGGCCTTTATCGAGTATCAGATCAAGGAATGCCTGCCTGAGGTGATGAAGCTTGATGTCGCAGAGTTCGCTGATATCTTCTGTGAGGACAAGGTCTTTAATGTGGAACAGTCCAGAGCTTTCCTGACTGCTGCAAAAGAATTGGGGCTTAAGCTTAAGATACATGCGGATGAGATCGTACAACTAGGTGGTGCGGAGCTTGCTGCAGAACTAGGCGCCGTATCGGCGGACCATCTGCTTCAGGCGTCAGACAAGGGCATCGAGCAGATGGCTGAAGCTGGTGTTGTGGCAACACTTTTACCGGGGACCGCATTTAGCTTGAAAGAGCATTACGCCCGCGCCCGATATATGATCGATCATGGGGCGGCTGTGGCTCTTGCGACAGATTTCAATCCGGGCAGCTGCTTCACAGAATCGGTTGCACTGATTATCGCCTTGGCAACGCTTCAGATGAACATGACGACAGAAGAGGTGATCACAGCGCTTACCATCAATGGTGCTGCCGCGCTTGGACGCGCTGATACGGTAGGTAGCTTGGATGAAGGCAAATTAGCTGATATCGTCATACATGAGTTCCCGTCTTATAAGTTCTTGCCGTATCATATCGCTGTTTCGACAGTGGAAACGGTAATTAAAAAAGGGGAAATCGTTTACGAGAGATTGTATTAACGGTTTGCTTTGTGACTATGATATACTATTAACAACAAAGTGACAGTTGATGCATAGAGGAGGAAGAACATGTTAGCAAATTTGACGTGTGTGGAATTTTTAGATAAGTTGGCTTCAAACGAGCCTGTTCCAGGTGGCGGCAGTGTCGCTGCACTTACTGGCGGAATCGCCGCAGCGCTTGCTGCGATGGTTGCAAACCTTACAGTCGGTAAAAAGAACTATGTGGAAGTCTCTGAAGAAATGGAAGAGATTGCGACTCGCATGATTCAAATGAAAATCGCTTTTGTCGAATTTATCGACAAAGACGCAAACTCGTTTGACGGCGTGATGAAGGCGTTTAAACTTCCTAAAGAAACCGATGAAGAAAAAGCAGCTCGTACTGCTGCAATTCAAAACGGTTACAAAGAGGCGATCGCAGTACCGCTTGCAGTTGCCAAAGCGGCTTCTGAGATGTTCGAGATGATCGAAGTTGTCGTGACTAAGGGGAATCAGAACGCTGTGACAGACGGTCTTGTTGCCGCGATGTCGGCCCGTACTGCGATTCTTGGTGCGCTACTTAATGTTAAAATCAATCTATCTTCTGTTAAAGATGAAGCCTATGTAGAAAAAATCAAGTCTGAGGTCGAGGCGCTTGAAGCGTTTGCGATTAAACGTGAAGGCGAGATTTTGGCTAAAGCGGCTTTCTAAGTCGGTAGACTCAAAGTTAAAACGGATCAAAACCTCCACAATTTTATTGTGGGGGTTTCTTTTTTTTGGTAGTAAGCCTTGAAAAGGTGTATAAATAGAAAAAGAAGATTTCAAGGAGCATGCTATGAAAAAGCTGGAAAGAATATGGATGTATGGAGTTACCCTCTTTATCGTGCTGTTACTGACCACCACCCTTTATATCCTGCTTTTAAGGGAAGTGGAGCGCACGGATAAGGTGGTGGAAGACACGAAGCGCGAGATACTCACCCTGTTCGAACGCGCGGAAAACCATGTGGAGACACTCGCAAAGCTTATGGAAACAGAGTATGTCGATCCACGTATGCCGTCGGATACCATCAAGTTCAATCAAAAGGAAGATTACTTTGCTATCGATGACGACTCCTTGTCGTGGAACATCACGGGACTTGGAGACTACAAGAAGCTATCAGGCAAAAGGTCTAAAGAGATTTACAGCGCCTATGTCGTCGGAGAACTTATGGAATATTTGAGCGCAAAAGAGCCGGAGATCGTTTGGATCTATTATATCTCAAACGGCGGATTCATCAATATTAGCCCTTATGTCTCCTCGACAGATTACCGTATCACGGTGGAGGACTATTCAAGACCCTTTGTCACACTCAACACCACCTATCAGAATCCAACAAGAGAACCTGTATGGACGAATGTCTACTTGGATGGGGCCGGGCAGGGGCTTATGGTCACCGTCGCGAAACCTGTGGATATCGCTGAAGACCATTTGGGTGTGATGGCGATAGACATCACCCTGAACACGCTTGAGAAGCTTATCGAAAACGTGGAGTTCAGAAACGCAAAGTTTCTGATTGTCAGCCCACAGGATGATGTTTTGGCATCAAGCAGTTTTGATCAGAAGGATGAGATGAAAATCAATCGTCTGATAGACGTCTTGCCTCTGGGGCTTAGGAGACACAGCATCGATTTAAGCTCGATAAGCGCCGAAGAAAGAAAGATGATCAACGGGTATCTGGTATTTAAAAAGAATCTCGGAGAAACGGGATATCATATTTATGCGAGTGTTTCCATCTGGTCGCTTTTCTTGTCGCAGTTTATTGCGATCATACCTTTGATCCTAGGTGGAATCATCTTGTTCACTTTCTTCTTCAAACGCTATCACAAAGACCAGCTCAGGTACATTCTATCGGCGGATGGCATGAAATTCCAGAAGCTGTTCAACCATTATGACCATCTTTTGCTGATTCTAAATGAAAAGGGAGCGGTTCTAGGCATAAACGACAAGGGTCTTAAACTTGTCACCGCACAAAAAAACGACGTTCTTGGAATGATGATATGGGATTGTCCCTGGTGGGCTGAGGTAGCAAGCTATGAGGTCTATTTTAAAGAGGTCATCTCCAAACCTGAAGGGGGCAAAAGAAGCAAGGAAATGATGTATTTTGACATAAGCGGTGAATCAAAATTTATGACGGTGTCCATCTCGCCCGTCTATGACGATACGACGCATTACATCACCAACTTCATTGTTTCAGGTGAGGACAAGACTGAAATCAGGCATCTGGAAGATGAACTGGACAGGTATAAGCAAAAACAATAAAAAAACGCCTATCCCCACATAAGGGGATAGGCGTTTGTGTTATAAGTAGGCTTTTAACAGCTTGGCTGTTTCGACAATACCGTCGATATGGGTACGTTCCATATGGTGGGATGCATGAACGCCAGGACCGATCAGACCACCTTTAAACTCGTGGCCCGCACTTCTTGCAGCGGATACGTCTGAACCGTAAAACGGATAGATGTCGACCGCGTGATTGATCTTAGCTTTTTTCGCCGCGTCAATCAGACCCGATACGACTTCGTAGTCATAGGGACCGGAAGAATCTTTCGCACAGATGGAAACCTGCTGTTCTGTACAAGCGAGGTCTTTGCCCATGGCACCCATGTCGATTGCGATAAACTCGTCAAGATCCCATGGGATCGCCGAGGATCCGTGACCGACTTCCTCATAGGTCGAAATCAAAATCTTGATGTTGCATCTAGGTTGCGCTTTAGTTGAAGAAAGTTCTTCAAGCCAGCCGATAATGGATGCGACACCCGCCTTGTCATCGAGATGTCTTGATTTGATATAACCGCTACCTGTTACGACCGCACGGGCATCAAGCGAGACGAAGTCTCCTGTTGAGATTCCTAATTTTTCGACATCCTCTTTGGAAGCGACCACTTCATCAAGACGAATCTCCATGTTGTCGATCTTACGTTCCTGTGTTCTGGCATCGTCGTAGACATGGACTGAGGGACTTGTGTTGAGGATGGTGCCTGTGTAGGTCTTGCCGCCTCTTGTGTGTACTACGACGTATTCGCCTTCCACACTGTGCATGGTGTATCCACCGACGGTTGTGAAGTTGAGTGTTCCGCTACTGTTGATAGAGCGGACCATCGCACCTAGAGTGTCGACATGGGCAGCCACACCGATAGTTTTTGTCTTGTCGACTCCTTCGATCTCGATATGCCCGTTACCTTTTTTGGTGAAGGTCATCTGATAACCGAGTGAAGAGACTCTTGCAGCCAATTTGTTCATGACGTCCTTGCAATAACCTGAAGGACTAGGTGTATTTAGCAGTTCTACTAACGTTTCTGTAATGTATTTTTTATTCATGGAAAAGCTCCTTTCTTCAGCTATTGTACCAAAATAGTCACTAGGATGAAACCGTTTTCATTTATTTGAGTCTTCACATTGTTTTAATAAACCATCAGATGCGATTGTGTTATAGTTAGTATTGGAGGTGTATGATGAATAAAAGACTGAAATTGACAATGGAGAATGAGAAAGCCCTGAAGGAAATGATTCGAAATTTTTTTGAAGAACAATATGATGAAGAAATAGGTGATCTCAAGTCGCAATTGATTTTTGATTTTTTTGCTGAATCTCTTGCGCCAACCTTCTATAATATGGGTATAAAAGACACGGTAGCGTTTTTATCGGATAAGATGGATGATGTTTATCATTTAGAACTTTAAAAGGGAGATGCCATGAGTCTTGATTTGAAAATTTTTTCGGGATCGTCTGGAAATGCGTTCGCTCAGAAGATATGTGATTACTTGGATGTTCCACTTGCTAAATCCGACGTGTTCAATTTTTCTGAGGGCAATACCTTTGTAAGAGTCGGTGAAACAGTACGTGGAGAAGATGTCTATATCGTTCAAAGTATCGGCATGCATCCCAATGACGAGTTTGTAGAGATTTTGTTCTGGATCGACGCGCTTAAGAGGGCCAGCGCCCATTCTGTGACGGTGGTCATGCCGTTTTTCAGCTATGCCAAAGGCGATAAGAAGGATGAGCCGCGTGTTTCCATAAGGGCGCGTGTCTGTGCGGATTGCATCGAGGTGACGGGTGCAGACAGGGTAGTCACGATGGACCTGCATAGTCCTCAGATACAAGGATTCTTTAAAAAGCCTGTCGACCATCTGACGGCGCTTCCAGTGTTCGCGCAGGCCATCAGACGGCTCAATCTAGGCGATTTTGTAATCGTTTCGCCGGATGCCGGATATGTCAAGGAAGCCAGAAAGCTTTCGAAAATGTTAGGGGTTTCGACGGTGATCGGCGATAAAACACGGGAGGATCATTCCGAATGTGCCGAGATTCTTGAACTCATAGGAGATGTAAACGGAAAGAACGCTGTCATCGTCGACGATTTTACGATCACCGGAGGGACCATCTTCGAACTGACGAAGGTCTTGCAGTCAAGAGGTGCGAATCGTGTCATCGCATGCCTTTCGCATGTCATGTTGAACGAGTCCGCTATCCAGTGGTTAGAAGAAAGTGCGATTGAAAAATTGCTTTGTACAGATACGGTCGACAATCCCCATATCAGATCGAGCAGTAAGATTCAGGTGATCTCAGTCGCTCCGCTGTTTGCTGAAACAATCAAACGGATTCACAACAAGGAGTCCGTCAGTGTGATGTTTGAGACTCTGCCTGATGAAGTGGATAAGGAAATCAAACGGATAGAACAAGTTGAATATAAAGGATAAACCATGCTGGAATTGATGAGAAGTCTACATAAAAGAACACAGTCGCTAGAAGAACAGGTCTTTAGTATGTTTGATCATTTTGATCGAGAGGACTTAAAGGACCATACGGCAGCAGTGGTGACTGCGGCAAAAGAAATCGCCACCAGGTTTGATCTGAATCATGATAAATTGGTGACAATGGCTTATTTTCACGATCTTGGAAGGCTCATTCCGCTTGATCGCATGGTGATTTTCTGTGAATCAAGGGGATATGACGTAAGCAGCGAAGAGGCTAGGGTGCCCGGCATGTTGCACCAGAAGGCGAGCGCTGCGATTGCCAGGGATGTTTTTGACTACCGCGACAAACAAAGTCTTGAAGGAATTATGATTCACACCACACTAAAGGCCGGGGCGAGCCTATATGCCAAGGCGCTTTTTGTGGCGGATAAGCTGACATGGGATGAGACAGAACACGAGTTCATTCGTGAGATGAGAAGTGCCGCGAACGAATCGCTGGAAGCTGCGATACGGATCTATTTGGATGATGTGCATAAAAACCGACATGAGATGGCCATTTATCATCCGTGGACCCATCAGGCCTATATCGATTATTGTTAATAAAGTTGAGTCCTGACGCTACCTGTTCAGGACTTTTTTTGCTATAATAATAAGCGAACAAACATTCGAGCAAGAAATGGGTGGAGATATGGATTTACAAATACTTAATGAAAGACAGCGTGAAGCAGTAGAACACATCAAAGGACCACTTCTTGTCCTTGCTGGGGCAGGTTCGGGTAAAACCAGAGTGTTGACCTACAGAATCGCCTATCTGATTGAAGATCAAGGTGTGCTTCCTAGCAATATTCTGGCGCTTACATTTACCAATAAAGCGGCAAATGAAATGAGGCATAGGGTAGAAAAACTTATCGGCGGCGTAGCGTCTTCGATGTGGATAGGCACCTTTCACTCCATCTGCGTTAGGATTTTAAGACGTGATGCCGATGTGATCGGATTCACCAAGGATTTTGTCATTTATGATACCGCTGACCAGAAGACTTTGACGAAAAACATTATGAAAAGGCTCAATATCAGCGACAAGGACCTGAAGATCAATTTTGTCAGGGCTAAGATATCGGAAGCGAAAAACGAGATGATCTCGCCTGAAAAGTTTCAGGATATGTACACGAGCGATTATCAGCTGAAGCAGGTCGGTAAGATCTACGGCGAATATCAGAAAGAGATCGCTCAAAACAACGCGATGGACTTTGACGACTTACTCCTCAACACGCTCGAGCTTTTCAGGGTGAATCCCGAGATATTGGAGTTTTATCAGCGTAAGTTCCAGTTTATCCACGTCGACGAGTATCAGGATACCAACGGAGTGCAGTATTCGCTGGTCAGAAAACTTGCCGCACGCAATTTAAACCTCTGTGTTGTCGGCGATAACGACCAGTCTATCTACGGATGGCGTGGTGCGGATATCAGAAACATCCAGGACTTTGAAAAAGACTTTAAGGACGGACGAGTAGTCCTTTTGGAACAGAACTACCGGTCTACAAGAAAAATTCTAGATCTTGCCAACGGAGTGATCCAGAACAATCCCAAAAGAAGGGATAAGAATCTCTGGACGGACAACCACAGCGGTGAGGACATCAATTACTATAGGGCTAGGGATAATAGCGATGAGGCAAGGTATGTCGCGAATGAAATCATCAAGCGGTTTGAAAACGGAGCCAGCTACAATGAGTTCGCAGTTCTTTACAGGACCAACGCCCAATCAAGAGACTTTGAGGAAGCCTTTATCCGGGCGTCCATCCCTTATAAGATCATCGGCGGACTCAAGTTCTATGAACGAAAAGAGGTCAAGGACCTGATTTCATATTTGAGACTGATCGCCAATCCAAGCGATGAGATTTCACTGCAGCGGATCATCAACACTCCTAAGCGTGGAATCGGTGATAAAACCGTGGAAAACGTGTTCGCACTTGCCCACCGCGAAGGTATATCCGCCTATGATGCGATTGAACTTGCTGTGGAGACCAAGGCGTTTCCAAACAGGGCGCTCAGCGGTCTGAAGGAATTCTTTGATACGATCTCGCCATTTGTGAGAAACGCGGATAATTACAAAGGATCTGATATCCTCGATGCGGTGATCAAAGCCACAGGATACAGGGATGAGCTCGTAAGAGAGGGCACGATCGAAGCGCAAACCAGAATTGAGAACATTGACGAGCTGTACTCGCAGATCTTGAACTACGAATCCATGCATGATGATGTCACACTAAACATGTACTTGCAGGAGATAAGCCTCTTGAGCGACCAGGACGATATCGAAGAGGATGAATCGGGCCATATCCTTCTGATGACGATTCACGCCGCCAAGGGACTCGAGTTTCCAACTGTCTTTTTAGTAGGACTCGAGGAAAGGCTGTTTCCATCTGAAATGACCATGGAGACGGATGAAGGCGTCGAAGAGGAACGAAGACTTTGCTATGTTGGAATCACAAGGGCGGAACAGACACTGCATCTGACTCATGCGGCGCAGAGGATGCGATTTGGTCGCACCATGGTCAACAAGGTTTCCAGATTCATCGATGAGATGCCAAAAGAGCTGATCTTCAGCCATAGCGGAGAGATAGCGACAAGGGAGGCAAGTCCTATTCAAATAGGACCGAAATATAAGACGGTAACACCCTCAAGACCTGTGAGCGCATCCGATTCGGATGAGTTTAGGGCGGGTGTGAAAGTCAGACATCAGCTATTTGGGGATGGTATGGTGATCAGTGTCAAAGGAGCCGGCGAAAACGCCGAACTTACGATTGCCTTTGACAAAAAGGGAATAAAAAAACTGATGCTAGGAATCGCACCACTAAGCATAGTGGATTGATGAAAGGAGACCCATATGTCATTTGAACAATATCTGGACAATTATGCAAATATAGCAGTACATCAAGGAATTTCTCTTCAAAAGGGAGAAGGACTTATCATAAGGGCGAGCATCGAAAGCGCCGATTTTGTAAGACGTGTCGTGAAGAAAGCCTATGAGGCTGGAGCCATCAATGTCGAAGTACAGTATGCAGACGATGAGGTGACACTCGCTAGGTACCACTACGGCGATGAGACATGTTTTGAATATGCGCCTAAGTTTAAAACCGACTATTTGGAAGCGGCCTTTAAGGAAGGGTACAGCTTTATGAGCATCATGTCTCCTAATCCTGAACTGTTAAAGGATGTGCCTGCTGAGCGGATAGCGATTGACCAGAAGACGATGTCGCTTGCAATGGCCGATGCGATGAAATATATGATGAAGGGTCTTGTAAAGCGGACAATTGTCGCGATACCGACTCCTGAGTGGGCCAAGCTTGTTTATCCCGACTTTGACGAGGCTGAGGGCATGAAAGCACTTTGGGAAGCTGTGCTGAAAATCGTAAGGGCGGATCAGGCGGATCCTGTCAAAGCGTGGAATGAACATGATGGAAACTTAAAAAAATACCTGACCTTCTTAAACCAGCAGCACTTTGAAAAACTTCATTTCAAGGCTCCAGGCACCGATCTTGAGGTGTATCTGGCGCATGAGCACTTATGGGTGGGCGGATCAAAAGTAAGCCCGGGCGGTGATAGCTATTTTGCCAATATTCCTACTGAAGAGGTGTTCACGACACCGAAAAGGTCGATGGTCAACGGAACGCTTAAAAGCACCAAGCCGCTTAGCCTTAGAGGAACGGTCATCGATGGATTCGGATTCGAGTTTAAAGATGGAAAGGTCGTGGACTTTTATGCTGAAAAGGGCAAGGAGACATTAGCTTCGCTTCTTGACAATGACGAGGGCGCAAGATTCTTAGGAGAAGTGGCGCTCGTTCCGCATAGTTCTCCGATTTCGAAGTCTGGTCTTATTTTCTCGAATACCCTGTTTGACGAGAACGCTTCCTGTCATTTCGCTCTTGGCAAAGCCTATCCATACGCGATGAAAGATGGAACGACACTGACAAGTGAGGTGCTTGAGGAACGCGGAGCGAACTCCTCGTTGATCCATGTGGACTTCATGATCGGCGGACCGGAGCTTGAGATCGTAGGATATACCACGAACGGCGATGGAATTACACTCTTTAGAAACGGTGAATGGACATTTTAATTGATAATCAGACCTGATTGCTACAGCGCATCAGGTCTTTTTTTGGTATAATCAAACTAGTGCTTAAAAATTTAATCCATACTGGATCGCATGATAGAAAGGAAGTTTTATGTCACTTGAAAGGTATTTGGACTTAATCGGAATCATAGAGGAACATAATCATAATTACCATGTCCTGGACAAACCTGCGATCAGCGATTATGATTACGATCAGCTGATGAATGAACTGCTCGCCATCGAGGCGGAGCACCCCGAGTTTACAGTGGATTACTCCCCTTCTAAAAGGGTGGGCGGTAAGCCGCTTTCTTCGTTTAAACAGGTACAGCACACGGTAAGGCTCTTGAGCCTTGAAAATACCTATAACCTATCGGATCTTGTCGCGTTTGAAGAACGTGTGAAAAAAGAAGATGTCAACGCGAACGCGTTTGTCCTTGAATATAAGATTGACGGACTATCCGTTGCGATCACCTACGAGAAGGGCCTGCTTGTGAGGGCTGCCACTAGAGGCGACGGAAGCATCGGTGAGGATGTCACAAAAAACGTCAAAACCATCCGTTCGGTTCCCTTAAAACTGTCTCAGCCTTTGAGCATGACGGTGCGGGGCGAGGTGTTCATCGGCAAAAATGACTTTGTAGCGATGAATGAGAGACAAGAAAACCTAGGTCTGCAGACGTTCGCCAATCCAAGAAACGCGGCGGCCGGTTCACTCAGACAGCTTGATTCGAAAGTCGCAGCGGCGAGACCGCTTGATATTTTCGTGTTCGGTATCTTAGATGGTGTACCCGAAACGGTGTCTTCCCACAGCGAGGCGCTTACCCTACTAAGTGATCTTGGATTCAAGACATCGAGGTTTATTGTAGTAAATTCCGCAAAGCAGGCCCATGACGAGATAGTCACAATCGAAGAAAAGACTAGACACGACCTTGCCTTTGACATTGACGGCATGGTGCTTAAAGTAGACGATCTGCAGGTGCAGCATAACCTGGGGGAGAGGACTAGGACACCCAAATGGGCTGTCGCCTATAAATTCAAAGCCGAACAGGTACGCACAAAAGTGGTGGCGATCAAGGCTCAGGTCGGCCGTACGGGTGCAATCACACCTAGAGCGGAGTTTGAACCAGTATTCGTAGCCGGTTCGACCATCACCTATGCGACGCTCCATAATCAGGATTTCATCGATGAAAAGGACATCCGTATCGGAGACACGGTCGTTATCGAAAAGGCGGGCGATGTGATTCCAGCAGTCGTCGAAGTCGTAAAAGACTTGAGAACAGGTGGAGAAGAAGTCTATACACTGCCTTCAACATGCCCTATCTGCCAAACTCAAACCGTCAGAGAAGAGGGCGAAGTGGTCCTTAAGTGCCCGAATCCCACATGTCCTGCAAAAGATAAGAGGGGTATCACCCATTTCGTTTCAAAGCCAGCGATGAATATCGATGGTCTTGGAGAGTCGGTGGTCGAGTTGCTGCTCGATGAGGGACTCATCAGAGACTACGCCGATCTGTACCGCCTAGAAGATAAGAAAGAGCTGCTTTTAGGTCTTGAGAGAATGGGCGATAAGCGTGTAGAAAACCTACTAAAGGCGATTGAGGATTCAAAATCGAACGGCTTGGATCAATTGCTTTCAGGACTTGGGATACCCCTTGTTGGTTCAAAAGCCGCACGAACCTTGGCAAAAACCTTTAAAAGCCTTGACCAGCTGATGCTTGCTGAGATTGAAGTACTGACAGAAGTCGAAGAAATCGGTGAAAAAATGGCGTCGAGCGTGCATCAGTTCTTCAGGGACCCGATGCAAAAAGAAAAGATCGATAAGTTGATCGCGGCTGGTGTGAATACGACCTACGCCCAGGAAGAAATGATCGCCGACAGACTTGAGTTTGAAAATGAGATTGTGGTATTGACTGGCAAATTGACTGTCTTCGGTCGTACCGAAGCAGGTAAGATAATAGAAGCACTTGGTGGAAAAGTCAGCTCAAGCGTGAGTGCCAAAACCACGCTGCTTGTGGCGGGTGAAAGTGCGGGGTCAAAACTTGTGAAAGCCGAATCGTTGGGAATCAAAGTGATCGACGAAGACACGTTTGTCAAACGACTCGAGGATGCAGGATATAAGCCCGCATAAATGGAGGAACCGATGTGAAGAAAATCATAATGGTGCTGACGATACTGTCCGCGGTGATGCTTCTTATGGCGTGTTCGCCGGAGTCCAAGACAGAATCAAATGGCGAAAGCGAGGAAGTTCCGATTTCAAGCGCTGTAAACCGTGAAAGTAAGACAGAAGTGATATCGAGTATTCAGAATATCGACTGGAACCTGGGGGCTCAACCGACCTCCCTTGATCCCCAACTGACGACCGACCCCTATGGACAGCAGGTGATCAGCCAGCTTTATGAGGGACTGTTCAGGTATGACGGCGATGAACTGGTTTTGGGACTGTGCGAAAGCTACACACTGTCTGCCGACGGTCTGGTCTATACCTTTGTCCTTAAGGATACGGAGTGGGACGACGGTTCTACCTTGACCGCGTACGATTTTGAATATGCCTGGCGAAGGGCGATCAACCCTTTAAATAACAGTGGGAACGCCCAGTATTTCAAGGTCATCGAGGGTGTCGACGAATACATGACAACCGGTACGGGGCTTCAAAAGGTGGGCATCAAGGCGATAGGAAGTTCGATTCTCGAAGTTAGGCTGGAGGCCGAGCTTGAAGGGTTCATGCACCGGCTGACCTTGCCATGCTTCATGCCTGTCAAAAACTATAGTGTCGAAGAAGGCGTTGCTCCCTGGTACACCGATTTGACAAGACTTGCTACCAACGGGCCCTTTAAGCTGGTAGAAGTGAATTACGGATTAAGCTACGTGCTTCATGATAACACTAGGTATCATATGGCTGATCAGGTCAAGCTGAACAGCATCGTCGTTGGAATGGTCGTCGACGATAATGCCATGTACCTCAAATTCAGGGGCAACTCGTTTACAGTGATCGATGTGGTCTTACCCGAGATCATTGACGAGCTTGAGGACAAGAATGCAGATTATCATATCAAAAACAATAATTCGCTCATCTTTGTGGCGATGAATCAAAAAAATAGACACTTGAGCGATGCAGGGGTCAGAGAGGCCTTGTCGCTTGCGATCGATAGGACAGCACTTTCGATCATCGCACAGCCGCTAAGCGAATCACCTGCCACAGGCATGGTACCGACAGGTGTGACGGATTCGGTGGGCAACCTATTTAGAAACGTGGCAGGAGATTATGATATCAACGTTGAAGAGGCGCAGCTCACTAGGATAAAGGCTCTTTTTGAGAACGGCGGACATGATGGGGAGAACCTGCCGCCCCTTAAGCTTGTCTATCCGGTTGGAGCCTTGCACTCTGAAGTGGTGGATTATCTTGCGATGATGTGGAAAGAAAATTTGGATGTCGATGTTCGCATCACCCAAATGTCATGGGTAGATTATCAGAATGCGTTAGCCATCGGAGATTATGATCTTGCGCTTGTAGACTGGCGTTTTCCACTGGATGACCCCCTGATGATTCTGAGTAGGCTTATGGCTGATGGAGAATACAATGTCGGAAACTGGAAAAGCGTTCGATACGATCACCTGATCAGCACTGCGAACACATTAGCTGATTTTAAGAGGGACGCCCTTATCTATGAGTCCGAAAGGATACTGATGGATCAGGTCGCTATTATCCCACTGTATTACGGAAGAGACAATTACTTAGTCAAAGAGACGTTAAAAGGATGGTCGAAAACACCAAGCGGATATTGGAATTTTAGCCGTGCTTATATGATTCAATAAGGAGAAAAGCATGATTGGTAAATTGACATCGAATCAATTGAAAGAAATGGTGTTTAAGCATCTTACTTATAGAAGGCCCGAAGTGCTGATAAGACCAGCGGTAGGGGAAGACTGCGCCGCAGTTGATTTTGGTGAGGAAGTGCTTATCATATCGACCGACCCGATCACGGGCACTGCTTCAGAAGTCGGAAAATTGGCGGTGAACATCAACCTGAACGATATCGCATCCAACGGTGTTGCACCTTTTGGACTGATGTTGACGGTGCTTGCTCCGGTAGGCACGACCCTTGAAGAGATAGAAATGGTCATGTCGCAGGCTGCGATAGAGGCCGAGAAGAACCAGGTGGAGATCATGGGCGGGCACACCGAAATCACAGATGCGGTCAACAGGATCGTCGTTTCTGCGGTGGCAATCGGGAAACAACCGAAAAGTGAGCTGATAAAGACGAGTGACATCGCTCTTGATGATGTGATCATCATGACAAAAACAGTAGGACTGGAAGGCACGGGGATCATCGCTTTTGAAAAAGAAGCCGAATTGACAACGCAGTTCGGTCCAGAGATGGTCGCAGATGCAAAAAAACTGCTCGATCAGACCAGTGTGGTAAAAGAAGGCGTACTTGCAGGTAAGTTTAAGATCCATGGCATGCATGATGTGACAGAAGGCGGACTCCTAGGCGCTATTTGGGAACTGTGTGACGCGTCGGGGCTAGGCTGCATCATCGACACGGCATCCATCCCCATACAATCGTCAACCGCACTGATCTGCGACCACTACGATATCGATCCACTCAGGCTGATCTCGAGCGGCTCCTTGATTATCATCGCCTGCGAAGAAACAGCTGAAAGCCTGTTGAAAAAGTTTGATGAAGAGGGAGTCGACGCTCAAGTGATCGGTAAGATCATCGACGATGCGTGCCTCATAGACGATGAAGGCGAACTATTCGAAATTCCGCCTCCAGAAGGGGACGCGCTATATGACGTTTTGGGATGATTTGTTTACAAATTGATGACTTTGCACACAAGTCGGACCAACTACGATACGATGGGGTAAAGTTAAGTTTAAAGAGGAGACGACAATGAGACGGATAATTACGATGATGCTGGTCTTGTGCCTGGTGATGGGGACTGTACCGATATCTTTCGCATCAAAATTTTTAGAATATGACGAGGTGCTTTTAACAGATACCTTATCCAGTACGGAAAAAGCCTATAAGACGGTAAGCGTCATGCTCGGTGGCGAGGATATCATCACCGACGTGCCTGCGATTCTATACAATTTGAACGGCAAGGACAGGACCCTTGTACCGGTTAGGGTGATCAGCGAAAGTCTAGGAGCCGATGTTGCGTGGAACGGCGATAAGAAGCAAGTGACCATTACCTATAACAGCAAGAAGATCGTACTGACGATCGACAGCGCCAAGGCCCTGGTGAATGGAAAATCATATACCCTGCCGGACGGTGTTCCAGCCAAACTGATGGCATATCAGGGTACCAATAGAACGCTTGTGCCTGCGAGATTTGTTTCTGAACAATTGGGACTCGATGTGGGCTGGATAGGCGATACAAGAACCGTGCTGCTCAATAAGAACAAACAGTCTGTGACGGGTATCAGCTATGACGGTACGGGTAAGTTTCAGGAAGTGCTGATCCATACGACCGGACCTGTGGATGTGTCCTCCTTCTATCTTGATGGGGGAACAGTTGGAGTGAACAACAAACTGGTGCTGGATATTCCAAACGCCGCTTTCAATTTTAGTGACAAGACCAAGGTGGACTCGAAAGGGGTTTCCTATCTTGGTATCCACGAGCGATACCTGACCAGCGTCAGGGCGTCTCAATTTCAAGTCACACCCATTCCGACGACTCGAGTGGTCATCGATATGGACGAAAAAAAGGGCTACGAGATCATAAAAGAGAACAACAAAATACGAATTCAATTCATCAATACGGTAAAGGATATTCGTACACAGGAGGTATTCAACGCGCAATCGGTCATCATCAAAACCGGAGAAGCGCCTGCCTATAATGTGGATACATGGAACGGAAAAGTCATTATCGATGTGGTCAACTCAAAAATGAAGTATGCGAGTGATGCCGGTTCGATTGTTCCTGTGAATAAGGGAGGTATCGAATCCTACAGCTATTCACAGCTGGATGCGACCGAATTTTATGGTGCGAATGCTGTCGTTTCAAGAGTTGTGGTGACACTTGACGATCCCACGAAAATTGATAATGTCTATGTGGAAGATGTAGACAATGAAATCTATGTCTATGTGGCGGGGAATCCGCTGAACAACTTTACTTACGGAAAAGACAGTATCGCAACTTCAAAGTTGACGCTGACAGGAATAAACGAAGTGGACTATCAGACGGTCTACCTGGAAGACGAGCATACTCTGATGCTGTTCATACCGCAAACATTCACCTATCTTAATGATTTTGATATGAAGCCTAATGACCATATCATGCATAGTATCGATGTGAAGCTCGTAAACGGTGTTTATACGGTAACGATGGTGCTGAATGAAGCTACTGATTTTGTAAAAAGTGAAACATCCGGCAAAAGCATTGCCTTTAACTTTGTGAATGAAGGGCTTAAGGAACTCAACAACACCAATAAGCTGATCGTTATCGACGCAGGTCACGGCGGTAAGGACCCCGGAGCTGTCAGTCCGATCGATAAGACAAAAGAGAAGGATCTTGTTCTAAAGGCCACACTGCTGCTCGGAAAGCAGCTGGAAGGACTCGGGTTCAAAGTCTATTATACGCGCGATTATGACACCTATGTCGGCTTGTACGACAGGGCTTCTATCGCAAACGAACTTGGTGCGGACGCATTCGTTTCAATCCATGTCAACGCGGCGCAAAATTCAAGTGCCTCAGGCGTTGAAATGCTTTATGTCGATGACAGTCGAAACTCCAAAGTCATGGCGACCTTGCTTCAAAGTGAGCTGGTCAAAGCGACTGGCGCTAAGAGTAGAGGGGTTATCGAACGATCAAAGCTTGTGGTGATCAGAGAAACACTGATGCCTGCTGTACTTGCTGAAATCGGATTCCTTACAAATGCGAACGAACTCAGAAGCTTAAACGACGATACCTATCTCGATTCTATCGTCGAAGGTCTGATGAAGGGTTTAGTCCGTTACTTGGAAGATTAATGTGTAAGCTGGTCTTATTGGGGTATTTCTCTGATATAGGCCAGCTTATTTTACTTTTAAGGAGCGGATCGATATGGTCATCTATCAAAACAAAATTGAATCAACGTTTGTTGCTGTCGATGGCGCTGTACATAGGATTATCGACGCCTTAAAAGATAAGTGTGGGCTGGATAACAAGACAGTTCTTTTTAAAATTAGTTTTATGCTGAGGGAAATGCTCAATAACGCTGTAGAGCACGGTAACGAGTTTGACAAAAATAAAATGGTGTCTTGTGAAGTGGATTGCTCCCAAAAAGGGCTATCCTTTGTTATTTCGGATGAAGGGGAAGGAATCGACTTCACCTGTAATCCGTTTCACATAGCTGACGACAAACTACTCAGAGAGCGAAACCGAGGATACATGACCATTCAGGAAATGGCATTCGGTGTGATGATCGAAGGCAATAAGGTGACGGTTACGCTTGAATTAGATCAGGAGGCTGAACGATGGAAAAGCATGTAGATGGAACAAGTGTCAGACTAGTACTCAACGACGATTTAACTGCAAACAACGTACCGGTGTTCAACGACGAGGTAGATGACAATCTAAAAAACAGTAACTCGATGGACGAACTAGTACTTGATCTAGTAAATACGGAAAATATCGATTCGGTTGGCGTCACCTTTGTCATAGGACTATATAAGCGCGTAAAGGATGAAGGCAAATTGTTCAGAGTGGTCGGAGCAAGCCAAGACGTTCAAAGTCTTTTCAAATTAATGAAACTAGATCAATTCTTCGAAATGGAAGCTTAACGAAATAGGAAGTGTTGTTATGGCATATTGTGTTCTGATCGCAGACGACGCGACGATGAACCGCGTCTTAGTCAAAAAAATACTCTCTCAAAGTCTGGATAACCTTGAATTCGTAGAAGCGATAAATGGTCAAGAGGTCATGGACATACTTGAACATACTACCGTGGATTTGATTATCCTAGATCTTATCATGCCCGTAATCGATGGATATCAAGTGCTTAAGCTCATTAAAAAGAATCCTAAGATAAGCGACATACCGGTTATCGTCAATTCCGCCATAACCGAGATCAAGTCGATTGAGAATACGCTCAAAGAGGGTGCGATCGACTATTTTACAAAACCGCTGTCCCCAAACGACATGAAAATCATCTTGCCCCTCAAGGCAAAAAACGCGCTTTTAGTGTATGAACAGACAAGGACCATCGCAGAACTTAACCGAAAAATCAACGATGAACTTAAAAATGCGAACACCTTCGCCAATATCATGTTGCCAAAATCCCGAATGTTAAGTGAGGTCGAGCTATTTATCAAGTACCATCCATCCCTTGGCATCGGAGGCGACTTTTTCGATTGTGTCGAAATTGACGGCAAAACGCATTTTATGATTGCGGATGTCACCGGCCACGGCATAGCGGCAGGGATGGCTTCTTCAATGGTTAAGATCCTATATCGAAAAAGCATTGAAAAACCGGGTATCAAACCCCATGAGATTCTTGAAGACATCAATCATTCCGTGTTCGAGATCTTTGATTTCTCTGGACACCTGAATTATTTTGTCTTTACCGCATTTGTCGGGTGTATTGAAAACGGAGTATTGTCCTTTGCCAATGCAGGTCAGCCTTATCCGCTGATCTACCACCATGCGAAGCAGGAGTTCGAGGAAATCAGAGAAAACGGTTTTCTTGTGGGAATGATGGATGACGTCACATTTGAGACAAAAGAGATAAAAGTCGCGGCAGGCGATCTGATCTTCTTATATACCGACGGATTGTTCTGTTCTGGTGATAAGGGTGATTTTACAGGCTGGGAAAAAGTCCTCTCGCTTTCAAGAAGGCTAAAGCATTCCCTTGACACCCAACCTGATGATTTCTTAGAAGAGATATTCTATGCTTTTCACATGATACACAAGTCGCATCAGTCCGAATTCACTGACGATGTCGCTCTGATGCTCATGAAAATCAAGTGAACAGAAAGGTTTATACATATTTTAATGACCTGAGGTTCAAGAGTAATTCTTGAACCTCATTTTTATGAGTCTATGGTAGAATAGTAAGAGGCTTAACAGCAAAGGAGCCATAAAACCGCGAAGGATACGAACTAAAGGAGAAATCAATGAATAGATTCGATGGAAGAATAAATGACGAACTTAGACCGGTGACGATAACAAGAGGGTATACGAAGCATCCTAGAGGATCTGTCCTGATCGCGATGGGAGACACAAAAGTGCTGTGCACCGCTACGGTCGAAGAAAAAGTGCCACCGTTTTTAAAGGGGCAAGGAAAGGGTTGGGTAACAGCCGAATACAGCATGCTTCCTTCTTCAACACACACTAGAAAAATCCGTGAATCCAGCCGTGGAAAAGTAGATGGCCGTACCATGGAAATTCAACGTCTGATCGGTAGAAGCCTTCGCTCGGTAGTGAACCTGGAACTACTTGGAGAGAGAACGATATGGATCGACTGTGACGTTTTGCAGGCAGACGGAGGCACAAGAACAGCTGCGATCACAGGCGGATTCGTCGCACTTAAGGATGCCGTCAACAGCTTGATAGCAGATGGACTACTTGAGATAAGCCCCATTACCAGTCAACTTGCCGCAATCAGCGTGGGCATCGTAAACGAACAGCCGATGCTAGACCTATGCTACGTTGAAGACTCATCGGCAGCGGTTGATATGAATGTGATCATGAATCATTTGGGTGAGGTGGTCGAACTACAAGGCACCGGTGAGGAAAGACCTTATACAAGAAAAGAACTTAATGCCCTATATGACTTGGCTGAAAAAGGAATTGCAGAACTGATTGAAGCTCAAAACAGGGCTTTGGAGGAATAATGAAGCAGATACTAATGGCAACACAGAATAAAAACAAACTCAAAGAAGTGCGTGAGATGCTTGAACCCCTTGGAATAACGGTCCTATCGATGGATGATGTCGATTTGGGAGAAGTAGACGTTATAGAAGACGGTGACACATTCGAACACAATGCCTTGAAAAAGGCGAAGGAAATAGCCGTGCTTGCGAACACTCCGGTGCTTGCTGACGATTCAGGCCTTATGGTAGACGCTCTCGGTGGTGCGCCAGGGGTCTATTCGGCGCGGTTCTCAGGGGTTGATGCGACGTCTAAGACGAATAACGACAAACTGCTTAAAGAGCTAGCTGACGTACCTAAAGAGGGCAGAGGAGCCAAGTTCGTCTGTGTCATGGCCTATGCCACACCACAAGGCGAGGCGTTCACTACAAGGGGCGAAGCGCACGGATTCATCATAGAAGAGCTAAAAGGCGAAGGCGGCTTCGGTTATGACCCGCTCTTTTATGTGACAGAGTACGAGAAGACCTATGCCGAACTGGGACCGGTCATAAAAAATAAGATTTCGCATAGGGCCAAGGCGCTGACTTTGATGAAGAAAGAACTAGAGGTGCGTGCATGAGGTATCTGATTCTGTCAGATTCCCATGGCTCTGAAGAACATATCTCCCTTTTGGACAAGGAACTGGATTCAGTGGATGCGGTGATTCATCTGGGAGATCATGCCGAGGATATTCACTACCTTTCACAAAATCCTAACCTGATTTTCTATGTCATCAGAGGGAACTGCGACAGCAAAGATTTTGGAAAATCAGAGATTTTGATTGAAGACCATGGAAAAAAGGTATTGATGACACATGGGCATCGCTACAATGTAAAAATAAATTTGATGAATTTATGCTATAAAGGCGAAGAAATTGGAGCGGATATCGTTCTTTTTGGACATACTCATTTTCCCATGACAGAAGATTTAAATGGCATGTGGCTCCATAATCCGGGCAGTTTGACCTTTCCAATGCCCGGAAGCGCCCGAGGATATTCAATAATGAAAATCGACGAAAGCGGAGTTGAGATCGTTAGACACGAGCTATTGGAATAACTACAAGATAGATGGAATGTTCAGACACTTCGGTGAATTCGAGTATCGTAAAAAAACGAAAAAAACTTAGGAAAAAGCGTTGACGAAAGGGTACTTTGTGTAATATAATTATTTTCGTCAGCTAAGACGGAGTGTAGCGCAGCTTGGTAGCGCACCTGGTTTGGGACCAGGGGGTCGAAGGTTCGAATCCTTTCACTCCGACCATTTTTCCTCTTAACTGCGGGTGTAGCTCAATGGTAGAGCTCCAGCCTTCCAAGCTGGCCACGTGGGTTCGATTCCCATCACCCGCTCCATTTTTACTTTTTACATCTGTGCCAATAGCTCAGCTGGATAGAGCAACGGCCTTCTAAGCCGTAGGTCCGGGGTTCGAATCCCTGTTGGCACGCCAATATGTGGCGATTGTAGTCAAGTGGTTAAGACACAGGATTGTGACTCCTGCATGCGTGGGTTCAAATCCCATCAGTCGCCCCATTATCCTTTGGGGATTCGCCAAGCGGTAAGGCACCGCCCTTTGACGGCGGCATTCACAGGTTCAAATCCTGTATCCCCAGCCAAGTGGTCCATTAGCTCAGTCGGTAGAGCATCTGACTTTTAATCAGGGTGTCCCGCGTTCGAGTCGCGGATGGATCACCAAGCAATAAAAAAGACAACTCATACGAGTTGTCTTTTTTTATTGCAATGATATTTGTTTGTGCCAAACATCACGAATGTTTCTTATTCGTGAATCCTGAAAGTGAACGTATTTTGTTCACGGAGGATGGAAATCCCAAATCGTGAATCTAAATAGATATAAAAGTCATCAACTGCCATATTAACCAAGATAGATCATTCGCATTTAAATCGACTTCTCAACAACTCCCAATTTCCCTGTTTACCCCCATCATTTACAGGGTATCAGACCCATGAAATAGTCAGAATAATGAATTACTTAAAAACCCTTTACAAACAGGTTTATATATAGTACTATAGCATAGTTGTCGTAACGAGGCAGCACAATAAACTTGGTCCATTAGCTCAGTCGGTAGAGCATCTGACTTTTAATCAGGGTGTCCCGCGTTCGAGTCGCGGATGGATCACCAAGCAATAAAAAAGACAACTCATTGCGAGTTGTCTTTTTTTATTGCAATGATATTTGTTTGTGCAAACATCACGAATGTATTTTATTCGTGAATCCTGAAAGTGAACGTATTTTGTTCACGGAGGATAATATGTCCTTTATTCCCGAATCTGTAAGTAGATAGAATTCTTTTATTACTCATAAACCTCGTAATCCAATTGATATGTTAAAATAGTAATTACGTACACACCCAACCCCAAAGGAGCCCACCAAAAATGAAGATCCACTTCCGACCACTTGGAACATTCAAGACAAACGGATATCTATACGCTGTGACAGTGGCGTTTAAAGGCGATAAGCTAGTCCTGGTACATCATAAGGACAGAAACACCTACGAGCTGCCAGGCGGCACTAGAGAGCCAGGAGAAGACATCAACGATACAGGGTCTAGGGAACTGATAGAAGAATCGGGTGCGAAAGACTTTATCATAGAGCCTTTTTGCGATTACGGCGTCGAAAGAGACGGTGAAATCTCAACTGGAAGACTATTCAAAGCCCAAATCAGCACATTTGACGAGCAGCTCCAACACGAAATGGAACAAGTGAGCCTCTTCGACGAGCTCCCACCAAACCTAACCTACCCAGAAATCATCACAGCCCTGGTAAACACAGTGAAAACCATTCAAAATACAGAAAACATTCATATAACCACTTCACAAGAAGTGTAAATTGAGTTAGAATGGACTAGTACTATTCAGTAGTACAAAAAATTCAATACGCGGTATTAGCTCAGCTGGATAGAGTAGTAGGCTTCGTCTACGAATTCTTTCCATTCGTAGCGCCCCACCGGCAAGGATAACGTATTTTGTTATTCCGAAGAGGTGCCTAACCTCTTATGTGAGAAGCAAAATTAGAAAAAAGTAAATTTGAATCATACAATCATATATGCGGTATTAGCTCAGCTGGATAGAGTAGTAGGCTTCGAACCTATTGGTCGGGGGTTCGAATCCCTCATGCCGCACCACATTTAAGAGAGTCACGTCAACGTTTATAGCGTTTGAAGTGACTCTTTTCATTTTACAGGAAAAGGAGATCGCATGAGGTATAAAGTAAGTACTATGGTATTAATTGTTTCAACATTACTTGTTGGTTGCGCAAGTAATCTGCATAATCCCAATGAAACACTAACTACAGAATCTCAAAAAAATCAGACTACTCCGATTACTACTGTACTAGAAACAGAGGTTGAATCTGAAAATCCAGTAGAAACTTCATCTAACAAGAACGAAAACATCACCTCAAATCTGCTTGATTCAAATAAGATAAAAGTCGGAGAACAAGGTTTAAACTTTACAACGTCTAGAGAGGAAGTATTTAAACTATTAGGTGAGCCATTGAAGAGTGAAAAAGCAATGGGAGTTGTAGTATATGACTTTGATGGTTTACGACTTGCTTTTATTGAAGAAGAATTAGCCTTTATTAATATATATAAGTCTTTATATCAGGCTCCATATCAGATTGAAGTTGGGGAGAGTATAATTGATATAAGTAAAAAATATGGATTACCTCTGGAGCTAGTCACATTGGGAGCAACTGATTTGACAGCTGATGACGAATTGGCAACTATGATCCGCAATCATAACAGCTCGGTCTATGAGTTCATTATTGATGATACATATAGGTTTATTGCTCATATAGACGTGGATTCCTTAAAATCGGATTATTTCGAAATTGGACGTTTGGAAGCACGAAAGGAATTTAAAGTAGTTGAATTGGATGATTTTAGTAAGGACATCAAAGAAATCTCTGAAAAGTATGGCTATCCAGATGATGTGTATATTAGTGGAGATAGTGGTCTTATTTTAAGCTATACTAAGCCGTATGATAACATAACTATGCTAAATGATTATGTCTTAAAATCAAACGAATTGTACTTAATTGATGATTGGATATGCCCCAAAGGAATTAAAGCTGGTACTTCAGTAAAAGCAGTTTTGAATATTCTCTATGATCAGAATACGCTTTTAGACTATGGAATTACAAGTGAAATGAATAATAGTGAAATTATTACTTTAATTACTGAAAATAACGCCTATGGTATTCTTTCTTTTGATGAGGCTGAATATAGTGGAAGTTATCGATTTAATAATGACGGCGATGTTGACTCCCTAGTGATTTCGAGGAAATGGATAATTGACTATGAGGTACCTTTGACTGATGAGGAATTTGAGGTTCCTGAATATGATAAAGATAAGTTTATGGATTCGAGTGAGATGTATTTTTCAAATATTGGCATAGGTTCGACTAGAGAAGACGTTTTTCAGACTCTTGGAAATCCAATCTATAATCAAATTGGATTTGATGATTTTCTAGGAAAGTATCAGATATGTGGGTTTGAGAAAGGAGAAGCTTATTTTGATATATTATCAAATCTAAGTGATTTATCAGATGGCTGGGTGTATACACTTGTCGTCTGGGATCCTAGTTTAATTGGGCCAAGGGGATTGAAAATTGGTGAATCTATAAATAGAATACTTGAATTATTCCCAACCTTTGAAGTTGATGATATAACAAGCTTGAATGAAGAAGCAAAGATATATTCATTAGACGATTCAAATTCTTACGAGCTCGGAATCTGGGCTTCACCTGAAGAAGATGACTCCACCTCGGGAATTATTGTCGTTAGAATAAAGTGGATTGATACTTTTATCATTTTTTATGAAAAGGGAATTATAACAAAAATGGCATTAGATACAATGCTAAACTAATTAAGTCTAAACAACATCCTTCGATTAGGTTTTTACTTGAATACATAAATTGCGATAAAAAAATGAGGATTACACGCAAGTAGGACTGGTCATTAGACTGGTCCGTTTCTTTATGCCCATATGGATTCGAAGCATCGGTTGTAGGTAAATCAAATCCAAATGCCATATTATTTATGACAGGCGTTAGCTTGTTGGTGACGAACCATTAAATTCCGATTTGTCATGTCGAATTAATGTCTGTATAATTCTCGACATGGTATTTTATGGTATTATAGAAGTAGAGCAATGGAATGAACAACTCCCCCAAAAAGGATATATTATCACTAGCTAACTAACGTTCACATCTTGTCACCATTAAGCGTAAGCTGTGCTTATGGTTTTAAGAAAGGATACCCATGAGTAAAAAAACGTTACTTGCTATAGCATCAATTCTCTTATTTGCTACTATAGTCATTTACATCAACACTCCGAAAATGTATGTTAGGTCTTTTGAAACACTTGAAAGTCTAAATGCCGCAAACACGCCTTACCAATTTAGTACGTTTAATAGTCAAATTAAAATCAGCTCAATAGACTATTACGATGATTCGTTTACTTCGCCTTATGTAAAGTTCAAATGTACGATAGATGGGTCCTGTCTTCAGTACATTGTAGGCGGTAATTTTACTGTAGACTCAGAAGGTACAGAGGTGCGGTATAAGAATTCAACCTACGTACTATATGCCCATAATGATTACACTAACAGTTCTCTCTTCAATGGACAGTACATTGTAAAGTGGGTTAACAAACTGAATACAATAAATTCTCCGGTAGGTGGCATCGTTTATAGTTATTTGGTTTTCGATACTCCTTATGATACAAATGAAATCTTGAGTCTTACAGACTTGTTTGAATAACTTAAGCAAACTCAGCAAACTAAAATGAAGTAATGTATCCCAATCCAATAAAAATCAAATCTTTCCATACATTGAATCTGAATTCAAAATCGAGTGAGGGGTTAGTTGTGAACAAGAAAATATTGTTAGTAACGGTCAGTGTTTTTTTATTGCTTCTTTTATTTATTGGAAGTAAATTCCTATTAAGTACCGATGAGCATGATGTCGTCTTTCGAAGTGATTTAAAAGAAAACAAAAGTTTCTATGCTTCATACGATAAAATTGTACGTACTATTGAAGAGGCAGCTATTGAGTCATATGCTGTGGTAACAGCGACTTTGGATAAAGTTGAACCGTTTGATGCAGATACATATGAGTACTATTTTACACTTCATGATTATATTGCAGGGAATGAAATTGATCAGCAGTTTATGATATTTTCTTACGATTTGGAGTTGGTTCCTGGAACTCAATATTGCATGTTTCTTAATGAAGAATACACCGGAAATACTCCCGCTCCCAACTATTCCATTGCATATGATATTATTTACACCCTTGAGGACAAAAAAAATGTTGAAGCATATTCTGATATCCCGATAAATGACTTGTTGGACTATTACAATCTGTCAATGCTGTCCAAATTTGAGGATAAGGTAATTAGAAGAGACCATAAGTACAAAATTCAAAAGCATATAGACCTTGATGCGGCAATTGAAGCTGCATCATTCAAAATGAAAGTAAGCGTTGGTGAACTTGCTCGCAGTAATAAGTACAATTACTTTTATGAATATGAGATTATTGAAACTTATTCTGAAAAGAATTCAGTAGTGAAGTACTTGGTTTCCGGTAAAAAGCTAGAAAAAGGAATTGAATACTTTGTATTACTGGATAGCGGTTCCGTAGCTGTTGATAAGGAGTTTGGGATTCTAGAGACTGATGAATATGAAGAATATCAGATTGATAAAATCCGAAACTTCAAATAGTGCAGAAAAATAGTCAGGTGTTTCCTTAGATATAGATGTACCGAAAAGCTTTGGGTGTCAACCGATTCATAGTCTGATGCATTGACCCCATTCTATCGTCGTTTTAAACAAATCCCAGTTTTTAACATGCAGTTACCATACCGACAGTAGCCTGCAAATACTTTCCATAGATAATCTCCACCCGCCTATGTTATAATAAGATAATTATTTGAGAGGTGATGATGTGAAATTATATTTAGTGCGACACGGTGAAACCGATTGGAACAGAGAAGGCAGAATGCAGGGACGTAAAGAAGTGGACATTAACCTGTTTGGTCTGAGACAAGCCCATCTTTGTGCAAAGCGACTTAAGCATATCCCTTTTGACAGCGCCTATACAAGCCCGCAGAGCAGGGCGATTCAGACTGCCGAAATCATCACAAGAAACCACGACCTTACACTGAACAAACACCCCAACCTTCAAGAAATCCATCTAGGATCGTGGGAAGGGCTGACTTGGTCGGATGTCAAGAAGAAGCATCGTGGTCTGATGGATGATATGAACAGGGAAAAGAAAATGGCGAACATCCATGGAGGCGAAACCTATGAGGATGTGATCGACAGGGCGATGCGTTTCATTGATGATATCGAAGATACCGACTTGAAGAATGTGCTGGTGGTCACCCACGGCGGTGTGATCAAATCGATGGTGACGCATATTCTTGGGCTTTCGATCGAAAAGCGATCAAACTTTCATATCACCAACACAAGCGTCTCTGTCCTTGAACGTGACAAGGCCGGAAAATGGAAGGTGCTTACGATGAACGACCATAGTCATTTGGAAGAATTGATGTTTGATTAGTGTTAAAATTATTTTATAACGTTTACAAACCACTATATGTTGTGGTAGTATAAGTTAGAACTAAATCATAAGACAGTCTAGGTGCCCGAAAGGGATAATAGGGAATGAGGTTTAAATCCTCAGCAGCCCCCGCTACTGTAAGGTGTTACGAACCCCATTGCCACTGCTGACGCGGGAAGGTGGGTAGTAGGTTTGACCACCGAGCCAGGAAACCTGCCAGACATGTACTAATACACCTTCGGAGGGAAGGCAGTGGAGACTATTCAGTTAATTTCCCTGTTGCCTTTAGGTAACAGGGTTTTTATATTTAGTAATGCTTTAAATGCTTTGATTTAACCTTTATCGAATAACTTGAAGAATCTGCTTCGATCCTCGACATGACTGTCGGGGATTTTTTTTTGAGACCCTAACCTTTAGCGTACCTTTTCAGTTTTCTTTGCTATAATAAGGTGATAAAAAGTAATTACTTGGGGGACTTATGAGAACTGTATTTTATTTAGAAGACAAATTCAACGATGAGAACATCATGTTCACAAAAGCGTTTCAGCCACATTCCATCGTGTATCTTTCGACGATCAGAGGACTGCATGCTGGGTATTATGAAGATTTTGCGGATTATATCATCAACGACTTTCCGACGGTCAACATTGAGGTAAAGTATATCGAAGAGGTTACGATTCCTGTGATGACAGAAATATTCAAGTCATATCCCATGCTGGATGGTGTCCATCTTGCCAGTTCGAACAGCCTTTTATCCATTATCGCGACCAAAGCCTCTGAACTTGCCGGTGTAAGGTCTTTTTATACCGATCTTAGTAGAGACAGCATTCTGGAGTTTGACGGATCTAAATGCAATGTGGTTAAGTCTGACATCGAAGGAATCGAAGTATCCGACTATATCGATATCGCCGGTGGGGACATCTTACGAAAAACGACCATCTTCAATGAAGATCCGCTGATCAGGCTGCTGACAGACTTTATCGCCGAAAATCAGAGCAGATGGAAGAGGATCAAAAGGATCCTGGGTAGACCCGATGTGTTCAACCATCATGAGGAGAACAAGGGTGAGATCGAGGCGGTACTCAGTAATCTTGATAAGAGCGAGTATCTGCAGTTTAAATGGCTGAAAACCTTCATGAAAAGTATCGGCTATGTCAAAACGAAAAAATCCAAGGACGGAAATCTGATTTTAAAGTTCAAAAGTCCTGAGCATAAGCAGTTCCTCTTTATCACGGGGTCGTGGTTAGAAACCTTCACCTACAAGACGATACAGCTTGTGGACGATGTGACGGATATCGAAACGGGTGTTTCCTTCTCGTGGGATAGCGGCGGTGATGTCGTGAAAAACGAAGTGGACGTGTTGGTGTCTTATCACTCCAGACTGTTCTGCTTTTCTTGCAAGGATTCGTCCAACTACGATGTGAACACGCTCAATGAGCTAAGTGTATATGCGCAGCGTATCGGTGGAGCGAATGTTAAGAAAGTGTTGGTTGTCACCGACGCTCCAAGGAAAGATACTGTAATAGAAAGAGCAAGAGAGATGGGCGTATACGTCTTATTATATGAAGGAAATCCGATGGGATTCAGAAGACAGATCGAACGACTGTTTTTAGATATCGACATCATGATTTAAGGAGGCCTTATGCCAAAAAGTTTATTTGATATTATCGGTCCTATCATGGCGGGGCCTTCCAGTTCACACACCGCAGGCGCCGCAAAACTAGGTGGACTTGCGCGCAGGTTTGTAAAAGACGATATCGCAAGCGTCGTGTTCTATCTCCACGGATCGTTTGCGAAAACCTATAAGGGACATGGAACAGACAAGGCTCTATTAGGTGGAATCATGGGACTACCTGCTAGCAGCCCTGAGTTGAGGTTCGCCTTTGACCTGGCTAAACAAAGTAAGATCGACTATAAGTTTGTCGAAGCCGACCTTGGAGATGTCCACCCGAATTCGGTAAAGATCGAAGTGGTCGGCAGCGACGGGAAAACCACCGTCATCAGCGGCGCGTCCGTTGGTGGAGGTGCTGTTAAAATTACGGCTATCAACGGCATTAAGATGAGTTTGAGCGGGGATTACCCTGCGATTGTGACCCACCATGTGGATCGAAGGGGTATTCTGTCTGTCATCAGCAGATTCTTAGCAGAAAACGGACTCAATGTCGCCACAGTCAATCTGTTTAGAAGCGAAAAGGGTAAAGACGCCTTTATGATCATCGAATCGGATGATGATTTTGACGATGCGATCGCAGAGGAATTAAAGCGCGAAGTTCAGGACATGATCGACGTGTTCATCATAAAATAGGAGGACGCTATGGCATTTCAATCAGGTAACGACTTATTAAAACAATGCGTCGAAGAAGAGAAACAGATTTGGCAAGTGATGCTGGAACAAGAAGTGGAGCAGTCCGGTAAATCCACAGAAGCAATTGAAGATAAACTAGATGAAGTTTTAGAGGTCATGTTTAAGGCGATCGATACAGGATCTATGAACGATAAGCGGTCGCTAGGCGGACTTATCGGTGGTGAAGCCAAACGCATGCTTGAAGCTATTGAAAATGGGCAGCTCAACTATCTGCCCGCTAACAGTCTAAAGGCCGTGGCCTACAGTATGGCTGTGATGGAAGTCAATTCGCTGATGGGCATCATCGTTGCGGCTCCGACTGCTGGGTCGTGCGGCGTTTTACCGGCTGTGCTCAAATACGCTCAGGAACAGTTCAACTATGATAAACAGACTTTAAGGATAGGAGTGCTGACCGCATCCGCTGTCGGATACCTTGTGACGACCAATGCGACGGTATCCGGGGCAGAAGGTGGTTGTCAGGCCGAGATAGGTTCTGCAACGGCCATGGCTGCGGCGGCCCTTGTCGCCATGCGCGGAGGTTCTGCCAGCAGTTGTCTTGACGCTGCGGCTTTTTCGTTTAAAAACATCATGGGACTTGTGTGTGACCCGATAGCAGGACTTGTAGAAAGTCCGTGCACCAAACGTAACGCGCTTGGAACGCTCAATGCCATGCTGAGTGCTGACATGGCCCTACTTGGCATGATCAGCATCATTCCCTTTGACGAGGTGGTAGATGCCATGTACAAGGTGGGTAGGATGATGTCATCTGATCTTAGGGAGACCGCACGTGGCGGAATAGCCGCTTGTCCTAGCGCAAAAGCGATTGAGAAAAGAATCTTCGGTTAATTAATAATAATTCTCATTTACAAGATGAAGACTTTATGATAGAATGTCCTTGGCTTACTACCGCGGCAATTCATAGTGTACTGACAACCGTCACGTCGGTACTCATACATGGAGGTAGAAGACATGGCTAGACCAAGAGGTCCAAGATTTAAAGAAGCAAGGTCGCTAGGGCTCAACGTACACGGGCACCCGAAGGCGATGAATAGGCAAACCCCATCAAGAGCCGATAAGAAGCTGAGCAACTACGGAAAGCAGTTACTCGAAAAGCAAAGGCTGAAAGCCTATTACGGCATGATGGAAAAACAAATGAGAAAGTTCTTTAAAGAAGCTTCAAAAGAAGCGGTTCCAGTTGTTGGGCTGATCAGACGTTTGGAACTTAGACTCGACAACGTGGTATACAGGGCGGGATTCGGCACTACACTACGTCAAGCCAGACAAATGGTTGGGCATGGACACGTGCTTGTAAATGGAAAACGCATTGATATTCCAAGTTATCAGGTGAAGGTGGGCGATGTGCTTAGCTTAAAAGAAGGCAACTCACATGCCAAACGCGTCAGTGACGCCGGAGCACCTCTGCAGTTGGTTCCTTATCTCGCATATGATGAGAACGGCAGTTCAGCCACACTCATTAGATTACCAAACCGCGAAGAGATTCCGATAGAAATTCAAGATCATTTGGTGACTGAGTTCTATTCCAAAATGGCATAAGACCAGTCACTTTAAGAACGGATGATTAGCATCTTAAAAGACTAATAATTAATTACCGAAAGAAACTATTCGTATGGATAGTTTCTTTTTTTATGTGCTTTTTTCAGGGACATGCAAAGACCGGTTTACAATCTTGTCTCAATCTTATGCAATTGTCTGAATAAACACCCAATTGGAAATCATTATGCTATAATAGCAAGTGGAGTTTGAATATTTACAGAAAAAGTATTGATGAGGGGGCTAGTTATGACAGAATCTATTGTTTCGAGTAGTAGATTGAGTAAGACCAAACGCAATGACGTTTTAAAGCTCATTGCGATTATCACAATGCTGATCGACCATATCGGATATCTTTTCTTTCCGCAGATCAGACTGTTTAGAACGATTGGACGTATTGCATTTCCTATCTTCGCTTTTCAGCTTGCAGTGGGTTACAAACACACTTCGAGTCTGCCGAAGTACAGCCTAAGATTATTTGGCTTCGCACTTATCTCTTATTTACCTTATATTTTCTTTGAACCGACGCTGGAACCGAATCCGCTTGCATTCAATGTCATGTTCCTATTACTTGCGGGCATCGGCGCGATGAAACTATGGGAGCTCTCCATCCATGCCTTCAAGCAATTTAAAATCAACAAAAGCTTAATGGGATTGATCGGCGGTAGCTTCTTCTTGGCTGTGTTTATCGCATATATCCTTGCGCCGCAAGCGCTTAGCATTCTTGTGAGAAACATCGATGTTCCACTTTTTGAGGGCTTACATAGCATCAGGGTTTCCTACGGAACCTATGGACTGCTTCTGATGATGATGTTCTACTGGTTTGAAAACCAGGCGATACTCGGGTTTGTAGCATTTGTGGCAATCACGTTCTCGACCACCTATCTTAGTGGCGCCATGTATACCGGCAGCGTCTACAATATTGCAGATGCTTCGCTCAGAGTCAAATCGTTCATGGATACCGTCATAAAACAACCCGCTTATATCTGGGAAAATATCACAGGATACAAGAACGGTCTGATGACCTTAGAAGGTTACTTCTTCCAGGCAAGAGCCGTGATGGGTGTCATCCTGATCTATCTGCTAAAAAACCGTAACTTCACCTTTAGGATGAACAAATACGTCGCATACTGGTTCTACCCTGTGCACATGACGCTTTTGATGTTCATCAAGTATGGAACAATGCACTGGGGTTGGAATATATTTTAGTATATAATTAGCTAAGGAAATTGCATAATTACATTCAAAAAGAGGATCATAGTCTAGCTAGTAGAGTAGTATCTTCAGCATTCATATATCTATTATGCAATATCCCATGTGACCTATTATAAAATTTTATCGGCTATATGCCTTGTGGCGTATAGCTATTTTATTGGAGGAGACCATGATTAGAAAACTGCCTTCTGAGGACTGGAATAAACTAAAAGAAGAACTGGCACCCTACTGGCACGAAGTGTACTTCCTATTGCTTGCGCTGGACAGCGGCAGGCATTTGAAAGAAGTGTACATCGCTGAGGACAAAGGTAAGGTGATCGGCATACTGGCAATAAGAAAAAGCAACAAGGCCCACCTTCATATGACTGCAGCGCTTACTGAGGAATGGACGGCACTGCTCAAATCGAAAGCGCTTAAATCGCTTTTAGTATCTGAACGCGTGTACCGCTTGATAAGCGGTGGGGACCTTGTCAAGGCGCACCACCGGACAAGCCTGATCATGACAAGATATGAAGCGCCATTTGATATGCAAGATACCCTTACCCCGCTGTCCATAGAGGAGCTTTCAGAAGTGGATGAGTTGTACCGGATGGAGATGCCGGGTGCCCTATCCCTTGAAGGAATGAGACGAAACTATGAGAAGGGTGGATTTGGTGTAGGAATAAGAAGGCATGACAAGTTGGTGTCCGTTGCCCAAGTGAGTGAGGTCAGTAAAGACCAGGGATTCGTGTTCGGAGTTGTGGTGATCGAAAAGTTCCGGGGGCAGGGACTTGGCAAGCGGGTGATGCAGGGATTATTGTCGCTTGAAAGCTCAAAAGGGCTGACGCTGCATTTATTGACAGATAATCCCTTAGCCATTGGACTTTATGAACAGCTTGGATTCAAAGCTAACGGCAAGATGATAGAAGCCGTACTATAGAAAAGGTCGCATTCAAATCGAATGCGACCTTGTTTTATAAGTGGTTGATCATGCTGGCGCTATAGGCCGCGCCGAACCCGTTATCGATGTTCACGACAGTCACACCGCTCGCGCAGCTATTGACCATCGAAAGCAGGGCGGTGATTCCGCCAAGGTTGGCGCCGTAGCCCACGCTTGTCGGAATAGCAATCACCGGCTTGTCGACAAGTCCTGCGACAACGCTCGCAAGCGCGCCTTCCATCCCAGCGATCACGATGACGACCTTTGCGCCGCGTATGTCGTCAAGACGCTTGAACAGCCTGTGGATGCCAGCCACGCCGACATCTACGATCTTGATCGTCTGATTCCCTAAAAGTTTTGCCGTAACGTATGCCTCTTCCACAACAGGAAGGTCCGATGTACCCGCACTGACAATCGCGATGTAGTCCTTTGTTTCTGCTAAGTCCTGGTTCACAACGCTGATGGTCCGGCCTAACTTGTTGTGTTGCGCATGTGCGACCTTCCTCTGAACGGCTTCAAAGACCTCTGAATCCACTCTGGTCACCAGTATATTGTGTTTAAGCTCATTCATATGGACTACAATATCCACAATCTGCGAACTGGTCTTACCTTCGCCGTAAATCACCTCCGGGTATCCGACCCTTAACTGCCTATGGTCGTCGATGACGGCAAATCCCAAATCCGTAGAAGGGAACTTCTGAAGGGCATCGGCTGCCACATCTGTGGATAGGGTGCCGTTTTTCACTTGTTCAAGCATTCCTAATAGTTGATCTTTGTTCATAATCGCTCCTCTGACTGAATGGTATGATTGAGGCTTCCCATCTTATAGCCTGCCAAGTCTAGTGAGACAAAGGTGAAACCATATTCTTTCAACTGGTCATTGATCTTATCCATGATCCCTGTGTCGAAAAATCGGTCTCTTTGATCCTTGGCGATTTCAATGCGCGCAATCTCGCCGTGCGAGCGGACTCTCACTGCCTTTAACCCCAAACTGTGTAAGAAGACCTCAGAACGTTCGACTCTTTCGAGTTCGTCAAGGGTGATCCTGTGGTCGTAGGGAAGCCTTGTAAGCAAGCAAGCGTAGGCGGGCTTGTCGTGCGTAGCAAGCTTGAACAGCTTTGAGCTGATCCGTATGTCCAGCTTTGAAAATCCTGTTTCCAGCAGCGGGCTTTTGATGCCAAGTTCCTTAAGGGCAATCATTCCAGGCCTGTAGTCTTTGGTATCGTCCGTATTCGATCCGTCTGCGACGTATTCAAAACCGTCTGCTAGCGCCTTGGCCTTTATCTGACTGAAAATCAGGGTTTTGCATAGGTAGCAGCGGTCCACAGGATTGTCGATGATGATCTCGCTTAATCCCACCGTCATGATTTCATGCCTGATGCCGATAGTCTCTGCAAGTTCTTTGGCTTCGTCAATTTCCCAGTCGGGAATATAGGGCGAATTCACCGTATAGGCGATCGCCTTGTCTCCAAGCGCCTCCTTAGCGGCATAGGCAAGAAAAGTGCTGTCGACTCCTCCCGAAAAGGCGACTGCGACAGAACCTAGATTCTTTAAATAGGTGATCAGTTCGTTATATTTGTTCTGCATAGCGGTTGTTCCTCTTCACTGCTTCCTCGATCACGTGGACCGGTATACCATGCTGATTGGCAAGGCGCTTGCAGTCTTCATATTCGGGTTTGCTTTTAACACAGGCGTCCTGCCAGTATAGGTCCTTAACCGTCACCGGGCCGTATTCCGTATCGATAGTCCTGAAAGTCCTATCGAGCATCGTCTTTGTGACTTCGTATTCCCTGATACCCGCGGAACTTGTATCCGTAAACAGGATATGTTGCACCGAAAATCGCTTGTCGTCGGTGAATAAGACCGATAGCTTCACAGCAGGTCTGCCTTTTTTCATGATGATCGGCGTTTTAAAAACATCCAACGCGCCAGCGTCAAACAGCTTTTGTTCGACAAACTCATAGTGTTCGGGATTCATATCGTCGATGTTCGTTTCAATAATATATTGTTTTTGTGTAGTGGTAGACTCGTTCATCTCACCCAAGAAAACCCTAAGTACGTTCGGTACTTCAAAATCCTTGGTACCGAGTCCGTATCCGATGCTTTCAATGTTGATGGACTGGATGTCGGTGAACTCATGGACCATGGCCTTAAGAATCGCGGCACCGGTAGGTGTGGTCGATTCAGACTGCACAAGACCTGTTTTCATGGGAATACCCTTGAGTATCTCCACAGTCGCAGGCGCCGGCACAGGAATCTTACCGTGCGTGCACCATACAAAACCGGCTCCGACCTGAACGCTAGACGACATGATTCTGTCGACTTTGAGATAATCGATACAGATCGCCGCACCAACAATGTCTACTATAGAGTCCACGGCACCCACTTCATGAAAGTGGACCTCGTCAACCGTCTTGCCATGTACCTTGGCCTCGGCGATGGCTATCTCGTGAAAAATCCTCAAGCTGATATCCTTTACCTCGTCAATAAGCGGACTACTAAGAATCATCTCTTTAATGGTGCCATAGGTACGGTCGTGGCTGTGCGTATGGTGATGGTGATGGTCATGTATGTGGCTATGGGCATGCTGGTGATGATACCCGTGTTCATGACCTTGCTCATGGGCATGCGCTTCACCTGCAAGCACCACATCGGCCTTTATTCCAGTAATACCGCTTTTGATACCGGTATGTATATCTAATGTAAATTCCTCATCGAGTCTTAGCTTGGCAAGTTCCTTCTTAAGATACTCCTTGTCGACACCTAAGTCGATCAGCGCACCCAGATTCATATCACCGCTAATTCCAACACTGCAATCATAATAAAGTACTCTCATAATTCCTCCTATCTCTCTCTTAATGAATCATAACATAACCGCTAAAAATAGGCCATATCAAGCCTGTTTTATGTTAGACTTTAACTATCAGAATCATATCAAAAGGAGGCTTTATGAACATACTTATCATCGCAATCATCCTGTTTTTAGTACTTGAACTGATGAATGTCGCAACACTGTATTTCAAACCCGATTCAAAAGCGGGAAACGGCATCGGAGTATTCAACGCCTGGGAAAAATCAAAAGAAATCCCCGAAGTCCACGAACTGGTCAAATACCTGACCTACTGGGTCGCAGGAACCAAGCTGATCTTTATCGGACTGCTTCTAGTCATTATCCTCACAGCAAACGAAGTGACACAGTTTTATGCTGTGGGAGTTCTGATCTTATCTATCTTCTCGTTTTACTGGAGACTGTATCCGATGATAAAAAAGATGGATGCACAGAACCATATCACACCAAAAGGCTACTCAAAAACCTTAGGTATGATGATCACAGTCATCATTATTGTACTCTCAGCAGTTTTATTCATCAGCATGTTATAGGCGACGAGTCAACTTAAATGGAAAACTAAAGAACTGACTCAAAAACACCACTTATTGACTATTTGGTGTTTTTATCTCTTAATTATCCCTAAAAGAGTACTACAAAATTTTCGACAATTTCATTACAATTCCAATAAATAACATATAAGCATCCATCAAAACAGTATAATTGGTGTAGAGCAACTCATCGAACGAGAATAATCATTGAAAGAAGTCTTATAGGAGTTGCAGTTATAACATACGTTTTTGATATGAGTTGTTCATGGAGGACTTATGAAGCTAAAGTCATATTGGGTGCCACTTTATTATCTCTGCATAGTATTGTTTTTTTCAGGGAATACCATCATCATAAACACGTTTGAAATTAACTTTGATTATACCCTTATCCTCACAGCAATTACTGTAGTTTTAGTATTGAAAGCTAGTAAGTATCACCTTCTAGGTATGGCCCTGACGATTGCCTATACCTATTGGTCTGCGGTGAGACGATTCCATTCTGGCTGGGTTGTTTTAATCTTAGTTGCCATTTTGGCTGTATTGGTGCTACTGATTAATACGGCTAGTGTCAAAACGCACCGAATAGTTTGGCGAGAGAGAGTAGGGCGATTCAAACGAAATAGAGCTTATAAGTATCTCAGCATGTGCCTATCATTGGTGGTAGTGGTAGGTCTGCTTATTTATTTATGGCCAAATGAAATAAATGTATTATCAGAGGACTACAGTCAGATTAATTCTTCAACTGAAGGCATAGACCTGTTTTTATACTTCAATAGCAACGACATACCCCTCCCCAAAAATGTATACAGTTTAACAGAGCAGCAATACAAGGCCTTAAAGTCACTGCTGAACAGCAAACCGCTCATCCCCATCAGACAACCCGAGCTTTTCGATATGAAGTTTTGCGGCTACGGCAAAGACCTCATGTCAATTACGTATCAAATAGGTAAGGACCGTGTTGCCTATTACATGCAATTTGGCAGTAATTACATTGATGTGGGTAGAAGTGTCTATATCGACGGGGATGAGAACAATGGGGTGCACGACTACCAAATGTATTTTAAACCAAGCGGATTTGATGTGGACGAGATTGTGAATCTCATCCTGTAAAATTGGAAAGTTCAATTATAACCAGACATCCCCGTGCACCCATAAAGGACATCGTATATACTAAAATAAAGTACAGTAGAAGGATGGTGCACTATGTTTGAGTATGTTTACATTGCACCAGCTGCTGGCGCAACTATTTGCTTCGGGTGTTAGAGGGATTATCAACATTCGGTGAGCTTGTCCGGAGCAAATGGGCGGTACCGGGTACCGCATGAGCCGAAGCTGGATTACAACACTTATGTTTCAAAAAACCTTTTAGCAAGGTCTATTTGTGGTGTGATTCGCTTCGCTGCACGCTTTTTTCAGCACTGTACTTGTGCGCGATCAAGCACGTTTAACCATGGCTTCGTGACGTTAGTTGCGAAGCCTTTTATATTGTATTGCTCCGGCAAGCTTTTGATGCTATTAACGGAGGATATTATGAGTTTATTGAATGTACAAGCTGTGGCAATGGCCTACAGAAACAAAGAAGTCTTATCTGGCGTTTCGCTGACCGTTGAACGGAGGGAACGTGTCGCCCTAATTGGCAACAACGGTTCTGGTAAAACAACCCTTTTGAAAATCGCGATGGGCAAGGAGACGCCTGACGGGGGAACCGTGACCTTTGCAAGAGGTATCAAAGTGGGTTACCTGTCACAAGTCACCGACGAACTGGTGCATGGCCATACCCAGGCTGGTTTTTATCAAAAGATCGATGAACTGGAATTCAAGCTGAGAACGATCGAAGCGGATATGTCTCAACTGACGGGCGATGAAGAGGCTTCTGTAGTGGCCCAACTCACCGGTACCTATACGAAAGCCCTTGACGAGTTCAATGCCATTGGTGGTTACGAGGTCTACCATGAAATCACAAAAACATTGAAGGGACTTGGTCTAAGTGACGATGCCTTGACCACCGACCTTGAACATTTGAGTGGTGGTGAAAAAATGCGAGTGGCTCTGGCCCACCTTTTGATTGAAAAGCCGGATCTGCTGATTTTAGATGAACCGACCAACCACCTGGATGTACATGCGATAGAGTGGCTTGAAAATTTTTTAATGAAGTTTTCAGGTGGTGTCCTGGTCGTTTCGCACGACAGGTATTTTCTTGACCGTGTCGCCACTAGAATTGCTGAACTTGCTGGTGGAACCTTGCTGGAAATGAAGTGTAATTACTCTGAGTTTTTAGACCAGAAGAAAACGCTAAGGGAATACTATAACAAAGAAAGAAGAAACTTAAAAATCCAGATCAGGGATTTGAAAGCCATGATTCTTGAACTTAGAAGAAAACGCAAGAGTAAACAGGCTGATAGCAGACAAAAGGAAGTCGACAGACTGGAGGAAAAGTTCATTGAACTGACCAAACAGTCAAAATCTCATGGCAACCTGACGAAAGTTAAAAAGCCGAAAATTGATGTAAAGGGCCATGGCCATGTGAGTCAATCAGTGGTTCAAGTAGAGGGATTGTCAAAGCACTTTGGACAAAGAAAGCTCTTTGACAGCATCAGTTTTGACATCTATGGTGGGGAAAAGGTAGCCATTGTCGGTTCGAATGGAACAGGTAAGACGACGCTTCTCAACCTCTTGAGGGGCATTGACAATCAGTTCTCGGGAACCGCTAAACTAGGTGCATGGATCAATTATGTGTATCTGGGTCAGCACGTGAGTTTCACAAGCGAAGACTGGTCGGTACTGAGTGAGATGATGCATGCCTGTAAACTCGACGAACAAGAAGCCAGAAGAAAGCTTGCGGCCGTTGAACTATACGGTGACGAAGTGAATACGTTGATTTGTGATTTGAGTGGTGGAGAGCGGGTAAGGCTATTCTTTGCAATAGCCATGACATCTCATCCCCATTGCCTGATTTTAGATGAACCCACCAACCATCTTGACCTTTCATCCCGTGAAGCGCTAGAAGCCATGATCAATGCTTTTAACGGTACCGTCATCGCGGTGTCTCATGACAGGTACTACTTGAACAATTGCGTGAGTAAAGTCATAGAACTCAAAGAGGGTAAGGCGCATGTGTTTTTAGGCCATTACGATGAGTACATTAAAAGCCAGTTGCAAGAACCTGTGAAAGTTCAGCGGATGAATAAGAAGCCTGCCAAGGAAAGCCCCAACAGACTTGAAGAGATTGCAAGCAAGAGGGCAGCTTTGGAAGGGCGGATTGAAGCACTTGAAGCAAGCATCAGATTCCACGAAGCCATGTCGATAACCAGTCCTGATGAGGTCGATTACAAGCAGTGGTCCCATGAATCGGCAACACTTGAATCGCTCATGGAGGAGTATATCGTACTGGACCTTGAAGCTTGATTAAAACATCAATTGTCATATTACAATTACCTTAAATCGTGCACGTAATCTAAATTTTTTAGTACAATGACTTTGAATTGTACAGTTTAGGGGGTTAAGATGTTTAGAAACAAAAAAATCATAATGATGGTTCTATTGTTATTTGTAGGAATCATGACTCTTCAATATGCTCAAGCAGAAGGTGATCAGATTAAAGTCGATTTTGACATTTTTAGGTATACCCTAGAAAGTTCGTCAAATGATTCATCATCAACCTCAACCTCAGGGGAGCTTCCGAGTGCATATACCTTAAGCCTTCAGATTAAAAGGGATGATGTCATACTCTATGAACATGAAATGACAAAATTCAGTATAGGTGATGCTGATAGCCAAAGTGCAAAGCCCATGAATATCACAGTCGATATATCAGAACTCGACTATCACTACGAAAAGAGCTGGCTTTTAAACAAAACCTATCAACTCAAGTACAAAGCGGTCTTATCGATGGACAACCCAAATATAATGATCCCAATACCTGATTCAGAAGGTGAGTCCGCAGGTTACCATCGTCCACTCAATATCGAAGGAGACTACGAAGGGGAAATCAGAAATCAGATTAAAGGCTGGTGCAGTAAACAAAAAGCTGAGCAGATTGGACTTGACATGGTTGTTGATAAAATACAGATCCATATTTACAATCACGTTGATAAGCTTATAAAGGATGAAGAAGATGAGAAGAAATAATATTGAAATAAGAAATGCCCAGGCAAGTGATGCCCAACTGCTTGCAAAGTGGTGGAATGACGGGAAAATCATGGCGCATGCCGGTTTTCCCGATGGGCTGGGAACAAGCCCTGAAGAGGTGGAAGAAGGTCTGAAAACTGATGAAGACAGGGTAAGAAGACGCCTGATTTTGGAATACGACAAGGAAGCCATTGGTGAGATGAGCTATCGTTTTAAGACCGGTGATAAAGCGGAAATCGGTATTAAGATATGTGTTCCCACGTTAAGGGAAAAGGGAATAGGCACCCAAGCGCTCACGCTGTTAATTGAACATCTGTTTAATGAACTGGACGCAAAGCGAATCATTTTGGACACCAATGTTACCAATCACAGGGCACAACATGTTTATAAAAAACTAGGGTTTGAAGAAACCTACTACTGGTTTAACGCATGGACCAACCAGCATGGCGAGTTGCAGTCTTCTGTGCATTATCAGCTCTTAAGGACAAAATGAGTTTTAAGCATCACTTTTCACAAGTGATGTTTTTTTACTTTTAATCCTAACAGCAAGTGAAGTGACGACTTTGTAACCGGCGCAGGGATTCGGTGAAAAGTCCATCATGCTTGCAATGACTTGATGATGAAGATAGCAATCGGTGCAAACACATAAAGAGCATAGTAGTAACAGAATTGACATTTTATAGGCACTTACAATTGGTATACTCATATTAAAAGGAGGTTGTCATGAAAAAAATTATCGGGTTACTACTATTGATATTGGTTCTTACCGGGTGTTCTGCTAAAGGCGCGGCTGAAGAATCGGTATCGAGCTACGAAGACAAAAATTACGAAGTATCGGAAACGTCCTCGTCTGAATTTGGATTTGAAAAGAACATAGGGGATAGAAAAATCATCTTTAAGGGACAAGTCACGTTGCGGATCGCATCGTATCAAGATGCCGCTCAAGAAATCGAAGAAGCCACCATGAAAGCGGGTGGCTATGTCAGTGAATCGAATATAAGTGAAGGATACAGTCATCTGGTGCTTAAGATCCCCGCTTCAGAAGCCAAGAACTTCCTAAACGGCTTTGAGCAGTTTGGAACGGTGATCGACAGCCGATTTACATCGGATGATGTCACAGAGCAGTTCACCAACCTGGAGATCAGAACCACCAATCTGGAAGTGCAGATCGCGACCTTAAGGGAGCTCCTTAAAAAGGACGACATCAAGGTGGAGGACATCTTCAAGATCGAGAACGAAATCAGACGGCTTGTCGATGAACTTGAAGGCTACCAGGGGCAGATAAGAAACCTCAGTTCACGCGTATCCTTCAGTGAAATCGTCGTATCGCTTACAAGAGAGACGGAACTTGAGGTCACAAACGGCAAGACCTTCGGCTACGAGGTAAGCTCGGCCTTTAAAACAGGGGTGAACGGCATTGTCGAACTGGTTCAACTGATCATCATCGTCGGCGCCTTCTTAGTGCCGTGGCTTCCTGTCGTTCTAGTGATCGGCCTTACAGCCATCATGATCAGAAGACGTACCCTTAAAAAGGGCAAGGAATAATACAGCAAATCAAAAACGACCGTCAAGCGGTCGTTTTGTTTTGCAAGGGTTAAGCTAGGAAGATAAGGCGCTAGACATCCCTGCGAATCAGCGCGTCCCTGCCTGGTCCGACGGATACGTATCTGATGGGGAAACCGATCATGGTTTCGATGGCTTCGACGAATTCTTTTGCCTTTAGGGGCAACTTGTCGTAGTCTCTGATCTTGCTGATATCAGCCAGCCAGCCTTCAAAGGTTTTAAACACCGGCTTCGCTTTTTCAAGCTCGTAGGTGCAGGGGAAGTCTTGCGTGATTTCACCATCGATGTCGTAGTGCGTGCACACTTGAATGGTTTCTAAAGACCCCAGAACATCGAGTAGTGACAACACGACTTCTGTTGTGCTTTGCAGCTGGCATCCGTAGCGGGTGGCTACTGCGTCGAACCAGCCGATCCGACGTGGGCGAGAGGTGGTCGCTCCGTATTCGTTGCCGATTTCCCGGATGGTGGCCGCCATTTCATCATGAATCTCACTTACAAAAGCGCCTGCGCCGACTGCGCTTGAATAGGCTTTGACAACGGTTGTCACTTTGGTAAGCGCGCTTGGTGGCAAACCGGTGCTCACGGGCGCAAAGGCAGCAAGCGGGCTCGATGAGGTCGTCATCGGATAGATTCCGTGGTCGGGGTCTTTAAGCGCACCGAGCTGGCCTTCGAATAGAATGGTCTTAAAGTTATGGTGGGCATCCAGTAAAAGCTTTTGCGTATCTGCGACAAAGGACTTGATCAGTTTGCCCTGCTCGAACAGTTCTTCGGTGATCTCCTGAGCATTCAGCAGTGGCGCGTGGTAAAGGTTGGACATCAATATATTGGTGTGTTCGATGTTTCTTTCCACTTTTTTAAGAAGGTGGTCGTAGTCGAAGAGGTCGGCGATTTGAATACCGATCTTTTTGTATTTATCAGCGTAAAATGGAGACATTCCGGTCTGCGTGGACCCGAACTGGTATTCCTTGAGGCGCTGTTCTTCCAGTTTGTCAAGGGTGATGTGATGGGGCAGCACAACCTGCGCCCTGTGGCTGATCTTTATGTCCGGGGCCGGCACTCCGCATGCTACCACTTGATTGTATTCTTCCAAAAATGCCTTGATGTTCACCGCAACCCCTGTCGCCAGGACGTTGGTGGTTTTTGCATTAAACACGCCCGACGGCAGAAGATGGAGCTTGAATGTTCCATAATGGTTCACGATGGTGTGGCCTGCGTTGTTGCCACCTTGAAACCTGACGACAAAATCAGAATTCTGCGCAAGGTAGTCGGTCATTTTTCCTTTACCCTCGTCGCCCCAGTTGCCACCTACGATTGCTTGTATACTCATTATAAAACTCCTTTCGGTTGTTTACTGTATCGGTTAAGTACAGTATAATCAATTTATGATTATAATTAAAATCAATGTTATTTATAATGTGTATAAGTGGGGTTTATATGACGCTAGATAGCTATAAAGTATTCTTTACAGTGGCAAAAGAAGGACAGTTTTCAAAGGCTGCGACCGTGCTGTATCTTTCGCAACCAGCGGTGAGCCAGTCTGTGAAGCAGCTTGAAGGGCAGCTGGGTTGCGTGCTGTTCAACAGGACCGCAAAGGGCGTTGAACTGACCTACGAGGGAGACCTTCTGTTCGGGCACTTGAAAAAGGCGTTTGAACATATTGAAGCTGCAGAACTGGCAGTCATCGCCGCTAAAAACCTGGAAGTCGGTGAAATAAAAATAGGGGCCAGTGATTCTGTGTGCAGTCATTACCTGCTTGACCATCTGCAGACTTTCAAGGACAAGTTTCCTGAAATTAAGGTCCACGTATACAACAAGACCTCTTCTGAAGTACGGTCGATGCTGAAATCAGGTGAAGTCGAGATCGGTTTTGTGAACATGCCCCTGGACGGGCAGGACGGGCTAGAGGTGATCGATGTGATGCCGCTGCAGGACTGTTTTGTCCATCATCCCGAGTTCTCAAGTGATCTCAAAGGCGAGAAGGACTTGTCGCAACTTGCCGGCTATCCGCTGGTCGTGCTTGAAAAAGGAACCAACATGAGAAGGTTTTTTGACAGCATCATGCACGGGCATCAGGTGGACTACACGGCGGATTACGAACTGGGAAGCGCCGACCTTGTCGTCAAGTTTGCGATCAAGAAGTTCGGGATCGCCTTTGTCACAAGAGAGTTTTGCGAATCAGAGATCGCATCGGGCGCATTGGATATCATCCGCCTAAAAGAAGAGATACCCAAACGAAGCATCGGCATGGTCACGGTGAAAGGTAAAAAGTTAAGTAGCGCCGCAAAGGAATTCTATCAGCAGTGCCTAGATGGAAAAGCAAAACACTAACTCGCAATTGGAGTTAGTGTTTTTTTTAGGGGGCTTATGCAGAAAACCAGATTGGTGCTGTTATGAGTACCGTCACACCGTGACCTAGCATTGAATTAAAGGTAACCGTACCGTTTAAGGTATGTTTCACCAGCTGATAAAGCGTGGGCAGGCCAAGTCCCTCGCCTTTACTGAAATCATTTTTTTGATAAGGTTCGAAGAGGCTTAATGTATCACTTGAACGAACGCCGTGTCCGGTGTCCTTGTAGATGATTTCGAATTCGTTTATCTTCCGGTGGACCTCGATGCTGATTTTGCCTGGCGAATGGTTGTCGAATCCGTGGGCTAAGGAATTTGAAACCAATATCTCAATTACTGTTTTCAGAGCGTCCTTATTGGATTCGACCATAAGGTGCTCGGTGCAGTTGACGCTTAGTTCGTGCGCACCGAGAATGCCTGCAGACCTTAGGTTGTCCGTGACCTGCAGCACATGCTTGCCAAGGTCGAATTCTGTTGGTCTGGCGCTTGCGGGCTTAGTCGATGCGGTTCTCAGTTGCTTGAGCTCTTGGATGACTGTGTTAAGGTCGGTTTCTAGATTGCCGAGATGCGTTGTCGTCTGATCCAGCAGATGAGAAAAGGATCCAACATTCGACCCGGTATCGATAAGGCTTGCTCTCATCTGCTCCGTTAACTTGGCTAACTCGTCTGTGGTGGACAAGCCGCTTCCTATATGAGGAATCAGCCTGTCGGTGATATTAAGTGATAGGCGATTCACGGCGGACATCTTTTCGCTTAGCTGATTGACCGAGTGCTCCTCGATGATCCTTTTGCTTGATGCGACCAACCGCTCGTTTGTGAAGCTCAAGTCGGCTGTCATATGGTCCACCTGTCTGTCTAGATACCACCGCCAGGTCAGATAGGCGGCTGCGATGATAACAAGCGGTATCGTAAGATAGAGGGCGAACTTGAAAAAAGCGAATGAAAAGGCTGATTTTTCATCGGTGCCGAACCACTTTTCATAAATCTCATCGTATTTGCCCGATGCTTTGATGGCAAGCAGCCCCTCGTTGAGCTGGGCGGTCAGCGCCGTGTTGCCTTGTCGCACTGCAAAACAGTAATTGCTTGTACCTACCGCCTGATCGATTCGTTTTATGGTGTTTAAGTCTAAGGAATCGATATAATACTGGGCGTATTTATCCGTCAGCAGGGCGGCGTCATGCTTGCCGTTTTTAAGGAGCATTAGTGCGTCCTCTGTTCTTGGTACCGTCACCAGCGAGTCGGAAAAACCCAGTCTGATCGCCTGATCGTGTAGCGAAGAACCACTGACTACGATAAGCGATTTGCCATTTAGATCGTCGATGGATTCCAATCCTTCTTTTTTTCTGACATACAGATAGTCACTCATTTGCACTACCGGCAAGCTAAAGTCAAATCTAGCGTCATCTTCTTTAGAATAGCGCATGAGTACGTACATGTCGGCGGTATTCGCGGTCAGGTTTCGCAACATTTGAGGATAGGTGCTGGTCTTATAAGTATGCGAAAGATTCATCGCACTCAAAATCTCGTGTGCGATCTCAATACCAAATCCCTTGTATACCTCGTCGTCGACATACGAAATCGGAGGCTGCGACTGATCGCCTTGAACAAGGATAGGGTTATCTGCATGAGTTACTGAAACTGTCAGCAGTAGGGTGACTAAGAAAATCGGCATCCTCAGTCGATGTTTATCTTTCATACGCTCAACTCCTTTTGCTTTAATATACCCACCGAAAACGGTGGGATTACAAATGATTTATGTAAATGAATTTTGGATTTTGTACCGGTCGGAAATGGACACGTTTAGACAGGATAGCACATGGAGTTATGTAAAGTAAATAAAGAAAATTATATTTTGGAGAAATGAAAAGATGCTCCAGCTGAATGAATGCATTTGCTAGCAGAAGGACCAAATATGAAAAAAAATCACAAGTAGCATCTATTTATTACAAAAAATTAATAATTCTACAAGGAAAGCACACTGCGAAATTTGTCGAAATATTCACTCTCTTCGATTTACTAAAATTGTTAAAAATGTTGATAATGCTTATTTTCCTTCGCAAGCGTCGAAATAGCTAAAAAATGAAATTGTCGATATTTGTCGAAAGTCCCAACTGCTATTCTGCTCCCTGCACACTAGTAAACAAAAGGGGTTGACTTGATTTGTCTAAAAAGTATAATAGCATCAATGTCGTTGATGGATTTTCAATAGGAGGAAACTTTTGAGAAATATTGTTTTAATTACTAAGGATGAAACTTTTTATAAATCCATTGAACTGTTTATCAACAGAAGTGGAACCGTTTCGTCATGGCTTTATGTAACTCAAGACGTAGAAGAGACAAGGGTGAAAAACGCGGAGATTGTCGTAGTGGATTCAGGGGTTGATTATGTAAACAGTCACGGACAAAAAATCCTGATGCTTGAAAACGTGCGAACAAATACTCCGGATACGATTTACAAGTTTCAAAAGTTCGAATCCGTTTTGACCGAAATTCGAAAAAAGGCTGGATTCAGATCGGAAGTGGCTGCAGAGGACTGCAAGGTTATCGCGATCACCTCGGCTGTCGGGGGAGCAGGAAAGAGCACTTTCTTGAAATATGCCTCCCTTTGTTTGAATGAAAGCGCTAAAACAGCGACGATACGTCTCATTGGAGGAATGAAACATCCACAGAACCTGACGCTATCGGATTTATGCTTTGATGAAGAGGTTGAAGGACTGCTGAGCAAGCCAAAGGAGTTTGAGTTCTCCTCGTCGGATGGGAATTTTACGCTCCCGGGGTTTAGCCTTCCGCTTGACTTTCATGAAGCGGACATGGTGGATGTCATTGAAAAACTCAAGAAATACGCCAAAAGAAACGGGATCAGGAACATCCTGATCGAACTGCCGCAACTCTTTTTCATGCAGACTCAACGTAGTGTCGAGGCATCGAACTTTTCTGTGCTGCTCATCGACCACAAACGTTGTGATGGGCAGGGCGAGCCACCTCATGAATACGATCTGAATCCAAAGCAGCTGATTTGCGTGAATAACCGCTGCGGTCATACCCTTCCGCTTTCAATCCCTGAATTCGGTTCCAATCTGACATACGAAGGGTTGAGTGCTGACAAAGAGAGCCCACACTACAAATATATCAACGATATCGTCATCGAGTTAGGACTTAAAGATGCATAAGGAGATCATCAAAGCGACCAAAAGGCAATTGAATCAGGTGGTTCTGATCACGGATGACGTCGTCAGGCAGATCATTCACGGTGTGATTGAAGGCAAGCATGCCGAAGAGCCTATCCCTCTTAAAGAAAGAAAACGAATACTTGAACGTTCCTTCAATACCCTCAGAAGACTTGATGTCCTTCAGCCGCTGATCGAGGATGATGAGATCACAGAAATCATGGTGAACGGTCCGGACTGCATTTTTTTTGAAAGAAAGGGTGTCATCTTGGAATCCGATCTTGTTTTTGACGATGCGGAACGGTTGAATCACGTGATACAAAAAATCGTGAGCGGTGTGAACCGAACGGTGAATACTTCAGAACCCATCGTCGATGCGAGACTGATAGACGGATCTCGTGTCAATGTGGTGCTTCCGCCCATCGCGCTCAATGGTCCGATCATGACTATCCGAAAATTCCAGAAGGAACAGTTCACCATGAAGGACCTGATTGAGCTTGGAGCCATCACTAATGAGGCCGCAGGCGAAATCGACGGATGGATGCGTGCGAGGCTGAACCTGTTCATTTCGGGCGGGACGGGTTCCGGGAAGACCACTTTTTTAAATGTGCTTAGCCAGAGTATCCAGAAGGACCAGCGTGTAATCACCATAGAGGATTCGGCAGAACTGCAACTGACCCATATCAAGAACTGGGTCAGGCTTGAAACCAGAAACGCCAACACGGAAGGTGTAGGTGAAATCAGCATACGAATACTCATAAAAAGCGCTCTGCGTATGAGACCGGACCGGATTATCGTCGGCGAGGTGAGGGGGTGCGAGGCGATCGATATGCTTCAGGCGATGAACACAGGCCATGACGGATCGCTGTCGACAGGCCATGCGAACAATGTGACCGACATGCTAAAGCGGCTCGAGACGATGGTCTATTCGGATTCGCAGATGCCTATTGCTGCGATCAAACAGCAAATCGTATCGGCGATCGATGTGATCATCCACCTTGGCAGGTTGAGGGATAGTTCCAGAAGGGTGCTCGCCATCGAGGCGATGTCGCATCTAGAAAATGGCGATTACGTACTGGTCCCCCTTTACCTCTTTTGTGACTTAGGAGACGATGAAAATGGACGGGTAAAAGGAGCTCTGACACGAACGGGAAACGTCCTGCCACGAATAGGCAAGTTGATCGCTTCGGGGCAAACCGTCAAAAAGGAGCCTCATCATGCTGATTAGTATAGGAATCATCACTTCTGGCATATGCGTCTATTGTGTGTTTTGGATACTACGGCCGCGCAGTGGACATAGCAAAGTCAAAAAACGGACGAAGCCGTTTAAAATTTCGAAAGACCGAGTGTCCTTGTTTGAAAGCATACTGCTCAGCATCGTTTTGGGAGTGTGCGGCTTGGCTGTCGGATGGATATTCTACAAGTCCTTTCTCATGATGGGTGTGTTTTCAGTGGTGCTCCAATTAGGCAGAAAATCCTACTATAAAAATAAGAGACTAAGAAAGAATGAGCAAAATCTAGATGAGTTTATGGAGATCAACCGCATGCTCATCGCTGAACTCTACTCTGGAAAATCTCTGGAACAAGCGTATCAGGCGATTCTAGTTAATTTGAACAAGGACTCCAACTGCCAGTATCCGCTTATGAGGAAGACGCTTACCGTCTGGTGTGAACAGTTCGATATTGGATGGTCAGTGGAAGAAGTACTAAGGGCCTTTGCTAAGGAGAGTGGTAATCAGGTGATCGATCAGTTTGTCGTGATGATCAGTGCCACAAAAAAACATGGTGGAAACCTGCTTGAAGTCATCGATTTGACCAACCGGGTGCTCAGGGACAAGCGGCAGATGCAGCGTGATATAGAAGTCATCATCTCTGAAAAAAGGCTCGAACAGAAGCTGCTCAGCCTGATGCCCTTCGGGATGCTTCTTTTGATGCAGCTGACAGCCTATGAATTTATCGCCCCTCTTTATGAAAGTGTATCGGGTAGGCTGATGATGACCGCCACCCTTTTGCTCTTTATCGGATGTTACATCTGGTCTGACAGAATGACGAGGATCGAAGCATGATCGGGGCGGTGCTTTTGCTTTTGATGGTCGCACTTGCTCTTTTCAACAAAACAAGGAGCAAGGCCGATCTTGACCGCTTTGGCAGTGAGGCGACACTAAGGGGACTGGTATGGTCGTGCTTTCATGTTGTAGACAGACTGTGTGGATACTATTCTGAATCTTCCTTTTACAGAAAAAGAATGCAGTATCTCAGATTGTGGCACAACTCAAGCGACTTATCCGATGCCGTAGCCCTTCATCTGGCCAAGATGGTGACGCTGTCACTGCTCTGCTTCGCACTTGTGCTTGTGATGCTAGGACTTATGGGCACCGTCGATAGGCTGACCTTGGCCTATCTGATCCTATTCATTTTTGTAGCCGGTCTGGTACCCGACTTTCAGCTCAAAAAGAAGTACGAGAGACATATCGAAATGATCCATAAGGAACTCCCTGGTTTTCTTCAACAACTTTCCCTGCTGCTCAAGGCCGGTGCGACCGTTCAAAACAGCTATGCCTACACGGCGGTAAATTGCAGTGGAAACCAGTATATGAGCAAGATGGTCAAGCTGATTGACAGGGAATGCGACAAAGGTACGGAACTGTTGTTGGCCTTTTCTGTGGTCGCGGATGTCATACCGACAAGAACCGTCAACCGACTGGTGAGCCTGATGACTCAAGCGAGGCATACTGGCGTACATAACTTGTCGGATCAGCTACTCTTATTATCTGAGGATATCATGCGCGATAGGCAGACGCAGGTGCGTACGATTTCTGAAAAACTATCGACCAAAATGTTGATGCCGATGATGGTATCCATGATCGGCATCATGGCACTGCTGATCTATCCAATATTTCAGCAACTATAGAAAGGTGGAAGGACATGAAACAAACATTAGGTTATATCAAGGCAAAACTGGGATGCACTAGAGGGATCGGCACGATCGAAGTGATTCTGATCATTTTCATTCTGGTCGGAGTGGTGGTGATGTTCAGGGAGAAGTTATTCGATATGGTAGATAAGTATTTGAGCCAGTTGGACCCAGACATTAAAAATGACCTCACCAAATAGGTCAAGAAACAAAGGAACACACACGATTGAAGCGGCGATTCTGATGCCCATACTGATGATCGTCCTAGTCGTGATCGTTGACCATGCAATCTATCTGAATAACAGACTGAATGTGTTAAGCAGCATGCAGCTTGTTCACCAGTCGGTGGCAAGACATGTGAACGAGTCGTCGCTGAGCTGGCTCGTAAACCCCGACAGTGATCTGACGGGGGGCAATATCCCTGTCGACGCGCGGTATGAGCGGTCGATTGGGGATAGATTCATGTTTACCTTAAAAGAAGAGGATTTAACCGACAGGATCCAAATGGAACTGGATAAGCTTGTGGGTGATTCTGTGGCTGTGATCACGGTCGATGAGCTATCAATCAGGCAAATGGTCTTCGATAGGCATATTTCGGTTTGTTATGTCATAAGAATCAACAGTCCGTTTTCAGAGGTGGCTGTGAATTTTGGACGGCGCGATAAGTTAAGCCTCATGGTCGAAATCGAACCTGAAAATGTGCTTGAAAAAATGCAGACCATCGATACCGTACTGACGGCGCTTGAAAACACACAGAACTGGAAGTCGCTGATCTATACGATGCAGCAGACGCTTATAAAATGTCTTAAGGTCTTTAGGTGAGATTATGAAAAAACATGCTGGAAGCTTCACTCCCGCCGTTGCATGGATGATGGTGCTGGTTCTGTTTGTGAACGCTGTCCTATGGGATTACTCAAGGATCAAAATGGGTCATGTCGTCGCAAGTCAAATCTCTTCGAATGCAGTCGAAGCAGCACTTTTTGATTATCAGAGTGAAATTGCCAAATCCTTTGACCTATTGTGCGTCACGGATAGCACTCAGATAAAAGCCGCAGTAGAAGAAGTGTTGAGCGAAGGGATCAATCAAGGGTACAACGAGCTTTATTCTTTGCGGGTGGAGTCAGTGGATGTCTCCTTTCTGGGTGAGACATACGCAGACCCCCAGGCGATAAAATATGCGATTTTAAAAAGGCATAGCGAGCGGTTCATGTTGGGTAAGTTGACGCAGTGGTTGGAAAAACTCGAATTCTTCAAGAGTCTTGGCATTGTGACATCCATGCTTGAGGAGCTTGGAAAGGTCTTTGACAAAGTCACGTCTCTTCAAGACGCGTTTGATCTTTTGGGGCCTCATTACGAACGTGTAAGCAAGTGGCTGAACCAAATGGATGATATGAACGTGCTTGACCTTGTGAATCGCTATCATGACTTGAACAGCGAGGCGTCTGATCTGAAAAGGGAGCTTGGCAGATTATCTGAATCCATCAAAGAAGCGACCGATGAGTCTGAGCTAAGCCGGCTGAGAAAAGAAAGAGCGTCCATAAAGGATGCGCTTGATGAAGTGAAGACCGACATTCAAACGATCAGAGAACGGATTCAGGACTTCAGAGACGGCGTAGAAGGAATCGATGCACTCATCGAGTCTGCAAGAACCTTCACGGAGGAGCTGCAGCAGACACTCGACCTTTTGGCGGTCGTCGGTGTCAAAATAGAAGACAACCGCGAACGCTATAAATCGATGAATTATGTAGCAAAGGTATGTGACGCCGTGGCAAAAACGCTTTCGAAAATTACCCAAAGTGTGACTAAGGCGAACTCTGCAGCTGCAAAAGTGCTGACTGGGTATGACACCGGTAGGGATAGGGTAATGGAGATGATTCGAATTATCGATGATTCGCTTGCTAGGGGAGAAAAAATCGCCAAGGAGATTTGCGAAGCGGATAGTCTTGGCGGTTATTTCAAACGCCTTGCTGTCACCACTTTTGTTCCGGAGGGGGCAATCGATCAGGATGGAAACTTTGATGGAAAGGCTCTGATAAGAGCGCTTCGCGATGTGGTGCTCGGCGATGTTTTTAAACTGGATGAGGCGTATCTGGGTCAGTTGCCAGAGGATGTGTACAAGTCGCTTCCTAGCCAGCGTGCGGGTATCGAGCAGGAAGGTGTCGACAAAAGTCGGTCGAGTGGCTCGACCAGGAACCAGGCCGATGAAATCAACAAGTCATTCAACCGAAGCAGCAATCAGTGGTCAGCCCTGCTGGACGCTCAAATGTTAGGTGCGAAATCGTTAATCGATAAGCTGATCATTGCTGATTACCTAGTGAATCACTTTACCTATAACGTACCAAGTAGGTTTACCGTAGAAGAGCAGACCAATCCATTCATGCCTCAATCGGAAATCGAATACGTGCTGCACGGCAATCGATCGAATGCGTCAAACGCCATATTGACGGATACGGAAATATTCGGCGTACGTTTGTTGATGAACGCTTCGAGCCTTCTTATCACGAAGCAGACGACGGTGCAGAGCCTTTCTGCCCAGTTGGCTGCTGCAACGGGCGGCATCAGCTATCCGATCATGTATGCGGTGGTGGTTGCAGGGTGGTCTGGAACCGAGACGGTGGTGGATGTGAAGAAACTTCATTTGGGCGAATCGATCCCCTTGTTCAAAAAGGGCGGGGAATGGATGGTCGACCTATCACCGGGCAATCTTGCAAAGTTGACGGATTTTATAAGGCTACTGGGTAAGAGCGATACGTTTGAGTTTTCGAGTGACCTAAAAGAAGGGGCGGATACAAAGCTTGACTGGCCGTCCATCGAACTGAGCTACGAGGATTACCTGGTGTTGCTGCTTATGTTTCAGAATGAAACGGAACAGCTATACAGAGTGGCGGATTTGCTGCAGCTCTCTACGGTCTTAAGCGATGAGGGGTTGACAGCTGGGGATCTCGAGACAGCGGTAGCTGTGACAGTGACAGTCAGTGTGGACTTGTGGTTCTCAAGCGCTTTAGGCCAGTATGTGAACGATGATATCCATGATGGAAGGTACTATTATACCTTTTATATGGAACGGGGTTACTAATGACCGCAAAAAAAAGAAAAGGTGCGCTGACAATCGAATTCGCCTGTCTGATGATCATCATCCTAGCGGTGTTCGCGATATTCTCGTCAATACAGCTGACGATTGAAAACCATGGATTGGTCTACAGCGCTGTAGATCGGGCTGCATATTCGCTGTCTGACGATATCTATCTGTTGACTAAGATGAAGGAGCAGCTCATCAGCGCGCCGGTCAATCTGGGTGATACAGAAAAAAGCGGATTGCAGGAACTGATCGGAGCTAAGCTCATCGGCGGTTCTGAAGATTTGATCGGGCAGTTGATTGTAAGTTCGATTGAACAGGACATGAATCGTCAATTTGGTGTTTCGAAAGCATCGGAACTTGCTGAAAAATTCAACATGAGCCATCAGATCACCTATGAAATCGACTGGGGACATCAGGTGCTTATCGTTGAAACTATGACTTCCTACAGGATGCTGGACATGTTTGGAATCCTTCCGGCGCTGACTTTGCATGACCGGCATATCATTCCAGTGAAAAACGGACACGAGCAACTGCTTTTAGAGGATGATTCACGTAGCCTTACTACGGTTTATCTGACATCCAACGGCAGACTCAAGAGTAAAAAGTACCACAATAAGATGTGCTGGGCGCTTCAACGGGCAAAAACGGTCGAATCTTTTCAGGTGAAAAGCGATCTGGTGGATGTCCATGCTCCGATAGAAATCTCGGGAGTGAAATACACCCTCTGCGGCTTCTGTAAAAAAGAACCGCAAAGTAAAGAAGAGAACTAGGTGAACTGGAGGTAAAACGTGTTCGATTGGACTTATAGCAATGACGAATTCTCTCATTACATCCGTGTCCTTCCACCGGAGAACAACCGAATAGACGGATTTAAGATGAATATGCTCAACCAGATCCCATCGGGACTAATCGCCTGCCATTCTGCATGCGAGAACGGGGTCGAGCACCTAGAGTACTCGATCGGTTCCCTGATGCCGCTTTACGATTACCTGAACCATAAAAAACTTGACGATCAAGCCTTAAGAAAAGTGCTTCTGTCGATGATAGCGACCCAAGAGCAACTAAGGACCTATCTGCTCTACACCTCAGACCTTTGGCTTGATACCAGGCAAATGTATATTGAAGTGCAGAGTATGAAATTATATCTGATCTACCTTCCTTTTCAGTTGGAGTGGAATGAAGTGAACTTCCGCGACTGGCTACTTGAGTTTCTTATGCGGTTGCCACCTTCGGTAGGTACCGCCCAGCTCATATCGACCCTGTTCGGTTATACGAAACAGGACGTGTTCACGCTAGTGGGACTTAAGCAGTTGTTACTTGTCGACCACATCGATGAAAGGAATGTTCAGATTCCTAATATGGTTAGATCCAAATCCTCGGTTAAAAATAAGGAAAATAAAGCGCCTGCTTTGGAGTCTGTCGCGAATAGAAAAGAAGTCGTAGACTACCGGTATATGCTGGCGTTTGGAATCATGCAGCTTGGGTATCTCACACTGCTTGCAACCAGCCTGATCGCCGTAAAAAAAATGACTGCAGACGTTACAGAAGCAAGGCTTGGAGCGACATTGATTCTTACGAGCACGAATGCCTTGTTGTATATGAAGCTGTTCAAAGACAAGCTGGACTTTAAAGTGTTGAAGGTCCTCTTTGTACAAAATAAGAAAGTACATCGAATGATCAATGAGGAAGCGGATTCTATCGGTGTCTCCTCAGAGCCCCTAGTTGACAGTCCCAAGTTCTTGCAGGAAGATACCACGGTTCTGGTGTGCGCTGATAGCACGGTGCCATATCTGCTAAGACTCTCCACAGGAGAGAAGCACTTTATCAGCAAGCCTTGCCTGCTGATCGGACGGCAAAAGGACGTGGTCGACATTCATCTGTCGGACAGCGCTATCGGCAGAACGCACGCAGAAATCAATTTCACAGGCGGCGCCTGTGTGATCAGGGATCTGTTCAGTAAGAACGGTACCTTCATCAATGAGGAGCGGGTAGAGGTCAATAAACCGGTCGCACTTGCTGTGGGTGATCAGCTTAAGCTTGCAGATGTGGAGTTGGTCTATCATGAAGGCTAAGAGGACGTGGGCTGCCTATACGCACCGCGGATCGTGCAAGCCTGTCAATCAAGACGCTTTCATCATTAGAAAACTTTCAAACGGGTCGGATAGGGTCCTATTCTGTGCGGTAGCTGACGGAGTCGGTGGGCACGGCGAGGGACGGATGGCTTCACAGCTTGTTGTAAAGGAACTTTCTAAAGCTTGGGCTCATCTTGTCAAGACGACGGAAGTAAGAAGCATAGATATCGGCGTATGGTATGAGCGGTTGTTCGGGGCCTTGACTGCTGTGAATGGAATCCTGCATGAGGAATATGCAAGCAGCGGAGTCCTAAGCGCTACGACCTGTTCGTTCTGCTTGATGGATGAGCGTAATATGCATATCGCCCATATCGGCGATTCTAGAATATTCAGCGTAAAAAAAACAGTCGTCTGTCTGACCGAGGACCATGTGGTAAAAGGAAAGGGAGTACTAACAAAGTGTTTGGGTGCTAGACCTTTACTTGAAGCGGATAAGGTGGTTAGGCTGACGGATCCTGCTGAAAAGATCATCCTTGCGACAGATGGATTCTACAAGCTGGTGGACAAGGACATGATGAAAATCACACAAAGTAAATCAGCGCAAAAATCGCTTGATCATCTGATAGAGGAAGTCACCAAGAAGTATCGAAGAGACAATCTGACACTCATTATCTGCCACATCTAAGGAGAAACCATGCTAAAAAACGGACAAGTACTATTTGAGCGTTATCTAGTGATCGACCTGCTAGGAAAAGGTGGAACAAGCTGCGTCTACCTGGTCAAACATCTGGCACTGGACTCGCTGATGGCCATGAAGGTGATCGACAAGAGCAAGTTTCCTCAAATGGATGCCCATAATGAAGGGCAGATTCTCAAAAACCTGAGGCATCCAAATCTTCCAAGGGTAATCGATATTTTAGAGGAAGAAGCTTACGTGTTTGTCGTAAGAGACTACATCGATGGAGACACGTTAGAGAGTCTTGTCGATTTTAGAGGTCCGCTCCCCCTACAGCAAGTCATCGATTATACACTAAACTTGAGCACCATTCTTAATTACCTTCACAGCTATACTCCGCCTCTGATCTATAGGGATCTGAAACCCTCGAATATTCTTGTCGCAAACGACGGGCAGATTCATCTGATTGATTTTGGCACCACGAGGCAGTATAAAACGGAATGTGAGAAGGATACGGTCTATCTCGGAACCAAAGGTTACGCCGCCCCGGAGCAGTACGGTCAGTCGCAGTCCGATCAAAGGTCGGATGTTTATGCGATAGGAGCGACCATCTATTTCATGTATGTCGGCGAACATTGGCATCTGGTCGACGAGGCTGAAAAGTGGTCTAAGTTTGTTCATGAGAAAGCGCTTCATCTAAAAGGCATTATCAGGGCCTGCATGGAACTGGAACCCGACAGGCGCATACAGTCGGTAACGGAAGTGGCTGAAAGATTCATCGCCTTTGAAGAGACTCAAGCGCTTGAAGCGACTCAAGGGAGAAGCGAAACCTACACATCGAAAGCAAAAGTCGTCGTAGGGGTTATCGGAATGACAAGCGGTTGTGGTACGACCCATATGGCACTCGCAGCCGCCCATGTGCTAAGAAATGATAAGAGAAAGGTTTCAATCTTAGAAAGGCACGACACAGGAAGTCTGCGAATGCTCGAAAAGTACCTTGAAGGGGCTCGATACGAGGAACTTGAAGGAAGCAGCAGCTTTAAGGTAGGTGGCGTCACCTGCTATAAGACCTATTCAGAGACCGACCTCTTACAGCTTGTCAGCAGCAAAAAAGAGAACCTTGTCATCGACTACGGGTCCGATTCTTACATGCTTAATGAGTTTCTGCATGCGCATATAAAGATTTGCGTGCTGCCCTGCGGACCTTGGACCTATGATGCCAAGTCTTTCATTGAAGAGATCAAGCAATACGACGACATTCAGTTTCTGTTTAACCTTTCAGGAAAATCTGAAGCGAAAAAGTTAGCCAAATGGTTAGGTATAAATAGTCATACGGTTCATCAGATAGGTTTCGTACCCTGTCCCCTTGAATATGGTGCTGAACACGATGTGCTGAGACGCATGATGAAACTTGAGAATAAATCGATGTTTAAACGATGGAGGAGGTGAACCAATGCGTAAGAAAACAAAGAGCTTTTTACTAGGACTGATGGTGGGAACGCTTTTGATGGGCAGTGTCAGCATCGGAATCTATTACTATTTCGGGCATTATGAGTCTGCAAAGATCAAAAACCAGTATGAATCGCTATTGGATGAATATAAGCATCCCCCACAGATCAAAGTGTTCCGGCTTGTAAAAAACGTATCTAAAAATGAGGAGGTTGGCGCTGAAGATGTCGAATCAGTATTCCTACCGGCGGTATTTAAGAATGAATTCTTGCAAAGTGCGGATGAAGGTCTCATTGGATTAACTGCAAAGGTTGATCTGAAGGAGGGCACCATCTTGTATGAAGCCATGCTTAGCAACAAGAGTGAGGTTCCAAATGATCTTAGAATCATAGAACTTTGCAATCTGATCACTCCCCTTATGCTAGAGAAGGGTCATGAGGTTGATGTGAGAATCAGCTTTCCTTCCGGTATGGATTATGTGGTGCTTGCAAAAAAAGAACTCATCGAGTACAGGCGTGTAGATACCGATAGCGGAGTACGAGAGGTTTGTATCTTCCATTTGAACGAGGACGAACAGTTGAGACTGTCATCGGCGCTTGTGGATGCCTATCTGCGTGACGGGACATTCCTATATACCACTATCTACGTCGCTCCTGACAGTCAGGAATCCGCGGCGATCACCTACCCTGCCAACGATGATGTGCAGAACCTTATCGCAAACGATCCCAATATTGTGAATCGGGCGATTGTTGCGCTAGAAAAGCAAAAGAGGGCGCAACTTTCTGAAAGCTTGTCGAGACTACCAAGCAACATCAAGCGCGAAGTTCCTGTAAGTGCGTTCAAGCAAGAGTCGGATGACGAGTCAACCGATACTGGGACCACTGACTTAAGTGATGTGAATTGAGGCCATGATGAGAAAAATTACAATAATCAGTCACCCTTCCATAGATAGTATCGTCCTGACACTCGAGCTCGCACATACGCTGTCGTTTCATGCCAGAACGGCCTGTGATCTTAAAAGTGATCATCCGCTTGGACTATTCGGTGGCAAGCAAAAATCACTGCTGCAACTTAATGACATCATTTTAGACCTTGAGTCAGAAGTATCTGATGAAATGGAATACTGCATTTGCAATGAAATCGAGGGCGAAAGCGATTATTACCTGGCAATCATCGAGCCAAATCTCGTTTCCATAGAATCAGTGAAGTCTAAATTAAAGGCAATCAATCCTGTAAATGTCTCCTTGGTCTACCTTAACGCCTTAGACGGAAAACTGGATATGGACTACCTACAGAAATATCACTTGAATACGGTTTATGAAGGTGATGTCGCAAGCGTCTACGAAATTCCATACGATGAAAAAAACAAAGAACAGCAGTTATGTTCACAACTGGACGGAGTAATCCAGTTAGGGAAGCAATCGAAGGAAAAAAGACAAATGCTCGCATCAATGGCACGGGATATCATGAAGCTTGATAAGAAGGCATACAAGCAGCTTCAAAAAAGAATGATGAGGAGGAATTAATATGCTGATCGCATTCTGGTCCACCCATCACGGGCAGACGGCAACGACGACCAATCTGCTATCTATTGCGCTTTGCGCAGCCCTTAAGTACAAACTGAAAGTGCTTGTCGGACATGCTCAACCAGGCATCACGCAGATGGAAAGAGCTCTCCTTTCAGAAGATAGACTGACAGGTCATGCTTCACAGACGAATGAAAACACAGGGAACGCGCTCATAAGACTGGCACGAAACAAGATGCTCCAATCATCGACAATTAGCAATTATACCATTCCACTTTTAAAAGAATCAAGACTTGATGTGTTGAACGGGTATTCACTCAATCTTAAACAAGAGGACCTTCAGGATGTCGAAGTGCTCAAACAGATCTTAAGCACGGCGACGGACGCGTATGACATCGTTTTTTTAGACCTGCACAGCGGATTGGAAAAAGACTATACAAGGGCTTTACTTGAACATGCGGATACCGTCGTTGTAAATCTAAGCCAAAATAAGATGGTGCTGGACGCCTTTATCGAAAAGAAATCTTCCATCAAGTTTAAGTGTGAACCCATACTATGTATAGGCAGATACCAAAAGTCATCCCGATTGACTGAAAAAGCCATCAAAAAGCAGATGAGCACACCATGTTTGGTGAAAGTGCCCCAGCACACCTCTCTGATCGATCTGATGAACGAAGGCAATGTGCTGGAGTTCTTCGGCAGACACTATTATAGGGAGCGATTCGAGAAGAAGCACCCATTCTTCGAGGATGTGGCAAAATCGACGCATACCCTACTTAAGCAACTCGAACTAGTGAAGTAGGTGATGAGATGATATCGGTTCTGATTTTGACATTGGCACTTTCTGTGTTCACCTATTTCGTATTCTTCAGCAGCTCAAGAGCATCCTCAGAAACCTGGCTGGTCGAAGCCGAAAAATATACGGTCTCAGGTGTGCTCGAAATGGTAAAGCAATCCATCAACAACATGACTAAAACCAATCTGGATGTCGCAGGATTATCCACAGAAGCATATAAGAGAGAACTGAGCAAGCGAAGCGAACTGATGAGTGCGCTAAAAAGATGTGTACATGGATCTATCAAGGATAAGCGCTTTGTGAAAGACGTGATTTTCGACATCCTTGACAATTCCTATATCACAGAATCCACAATTGACGACGTGATTCCATTTACAAGTGCTCAGCGCCTTAGTGTGATCGACCAGTTCGATATTCTGCTTCATAAATACAAGTCCAACTATGGAAAAGAGGCTTTCAGCAAATTGGTGGAAACCTATCAGCTTGATAAGATCAAGACAACCGCCTACGAGAAAGGGGCACAGGCCTATGTTATTTCCCAGGCGGATATCAAGGCGATCTACAACAAGGAACAGATCTATCTGAGCTATATCGACAAACTACAAATACTCACTCAGAGAATCTACCAGGCTTACAAGGGATTTTCTGTGATCGATGAACTTCGGGACATGAATATCGATGGGGTCAGCGGAGGTGTTTCAGGCCTTGTCGAAGATGACGGTTCGGACATCGGCATCATGAATCAGCTGGGTAAGCTACCTCAAAGTTATGAGAGCGTCTGGGTGTTTTACAAGGGAAAGTCGATCCATCTGTCCTTCTTGAGCTTCGGTTCATACAACGAACTGAAAAGAGTGTGCCAGAACATCTATAGGTACAACAATCCAGGGATGCTCTCGCAAAATGTCGGGTTTAAGGTCAATGATATGATCGACGGTTCAAGGGTTGTGGTCGTCAGGCCTGATTTTAGTGAGAGCTGGGCCTTCTTTGTTAGAAAATTCCACCTGAACCATGTCACGCTGGATATGCTGATCAAAGATGAAAACTGTCAGCTACCTATCGGACTCATCAGGTACCTTGCAAAGGGCGGAAGGATCTCGTCGATCACCGGATCTCAGGGTTCAGGCAAAACGACACTGCTTATGGCGATGGTCTCAGAAATATATGGCACGTTGACGCTTCGTATTCAGGAAATGGCCTTTGAACTTCATTTAAGAAAATTGTATCCCTATCGGAACATACTTTCATTTAAAGAAACCTCCCATATTTCAGGGCAGAAGGGACTCGATGTGCAAAAGAAGACAGACGGATCTGTAAACATCCTTGGAGAGGTGGCTACAGACGAAGTAGCCGCTTGGATGATCCAGATGGCGCAAGTCGCAAGTCTGTTCACCCTATTCACCCACCATGCGAAGACCGCAAGGGATCTTGTGCTGTCGATACGAAACAGCCTGCTCAAATGCGATGTGTTCAGAGACGAGAAGATCGCCGAAGAACAGGTGGTCAATGTGCTGAATTTCGACATACACCTGACAAGGGACTACTCGGGTAAAAGGTTCATCGAGCGTATTACTGAAATTGTTCCTGTAAATGATGAGTTGGAATATCCGGAAGAATACAGGGACGCTACGAGCGAAATGGCGATGCAGCAGTTTATGAGCACGATGACGGTGTTCTTTAAAAAAATGACGGATAAGAAAGTCTATGAAGCACGTGACGTCGTACGCTTTGAAGATGGAAGATACATAAGTAGCCAACCGATCAGCCGCATTCAGCAGGAGGCGATGAAAGAACTGATGACGCTAGAGGATGCGAGCGCATTCGAGGAGTTCGTCCATAAGAACTGGGAGGGTCAAGATCATGAGTATACCAGTACTGATGTTGATGTCATCTCTTAGCGGCCTATGTTTACTTGTTCTAATCGCCCTGATCCTAAAGTTTCAAAGACCGAATGACTCTATCGGTATTGTAAAAACCAAAACAAGGCAACTCGACTCGAAATGGCTTTTATGGGCTTATGACAAGCTCTCTTCAAACTTATTGACAAGAAGGTATGTACTTTCGATTAGAGAACGTCTAATCATCACGAGCGACAATGATGAAAAAGCGGTTCGAGAACAGACAGTGGTCGTTTACTCTACCGCGACGACCATCGTTTCGGTCATAATGGTCCTATTCGCTATTTTTGTGCGTGAATGGTATCTGTGGATGGTGCTGATCATCACACTTTTCTTCGTTTCAGAGACGATTGTCGATTTTTTTGTGAATCGGGTGAAGATAAGATTGCTTGAGCAACTGATCAGCTATATCGAGCAGCTAAGGAACCAATATTTTCAGTCCGGCATGATCGACGAGGCATTTTCGGATGCGATGGACGGTCTAAATCCAAAGAAAAACCACGACGTATTGAAGCAAGCCAATCTGATTCATGAGATCCTCATCAGCTCCGACGGGGAAACGCTGCTTAACGCATATTATCAGACGGCGCCAAATAAATACCTGAAGCTGCTTGCCGGAATCGCGTTTATCATCAAGGAATTCGGAGATACGACCATAGAAGGAGCCTCCCTGTTCGCCAAGAGTCTGACTCACCTAAGCAGCGAGCTGAGGGATGAGGTCATCATACGTGACAAGCTGAATTTTGGACTTAAAAGCATGAACTTCATCGCCCTGGTTCCTCTATTTGCAATGAAACCGATCAGGGCGTGGGCCAGTAACAGCTTTTACCCCTTGATGCAGTTCTATGAGGGCCCCCTTGGATTCGTTGTCGAAATATCAGTACTCATTATCATACTCATCTCTTATGCGGTCTTAAGAAAAATACAGAACTTTCACGAAGAGGAGAGTCGAAAATCTGAAAACCATCATCTTGAACGATGGATGATGAAACACTTTTCAAAACCGATCGAGTTCATGGTACCTCAAAAACACTCAAAAGCTTACAAGCGAACAGACACGAGAATGAAGTCTGCGATGGTCTACATTCCGATCGAATGGCACTATGTGCAAAAATGCTCAGTGGCTGTCGCTTGCGCATCGATAGCGCTCCTTATCATCGTGGCAACAATAATGATGGGAACGCAGTCAGTCTACAAGACACCCACAACACCAAGCGGATTTTTAGCGGGTGAGTTAAAGGGAAAAGCGCTTGAAGAGGCACAGGAAACGACCGCGATTGACAATGAGATCCTTCGTAAGACATTTGCTAAAATGACTAGGGATGAGTTAATGGAGCTAATTAAAAACGACTATGAATATAGTGGTGAAAAGTTACGGGTGACAACCAGTAGAATTTCTGACAAATTGAAGCTGCTTGATAATTATCAATTCGACTGGACACATGTACTGATCATCTACGTAATGTGCCTTATCGGATGGTATGCCCCGGACGTGATGCTCCTGGTCAGAAAAAAAATCGCTCAGTCCGATCTGGAGTCCGAAGTCAGCAAGTTTCAACTGATCATCATGATGATGATGCGGATCGAGTCGGTAAGCGTCGACTTTCTGCTGGAATGGTTGGAAAGATTCAGTTTTGTTCTGAAAGAGCCTATTCAACGGGCAATCATGGATTATGACGCCGGTGCGGAAGAAGCGCTGGAGCGATTGAAAGGCAGTACTGAAAATGAAGATTTTCACAAACTGGTTTCAGGACTCGTCAGCGCCGTAAACAAACTGTCGATACATCAGGCGTTTGACGAGCTCGAGACCGAAAAACTCTACTATGTCGAAAAAAGAAGGATTCAGAATGAAAGAATGGTATCCTCAAAAATCAGCGCGGGGCAAATCATAGGGTTTACGCCAACCTATGCCTTAGTCGTCCTGTACTTTATGATACCGCTTGTCTATGCCAGTGTGGCAGAGATGCAGACGTACTTTGATAAACTGTCACTTTAATAAAAAAGGAGAATACAATGGATAACAATATCGGAAAAGCACTTTGGATCGGCATCGGAATTCTATTTTTTATAGCGGTCGTATCACTTGGACTGACCCTGCTCGATCAAGGTCGAGGAATCGCCGAACAGCAGTCCGACCAGTTGACTGAGGTTCAAAAAAGATTATCAGACGCTCAGTTTGATATCTATGACAATCAATCGGTCGCCGGGTCACAGGTTCTAGGGTGCATAAAGAGTTTTAGAGAAGCATCCGACACCTTCGGCATCAGTGTGAAAACAAATAAAGGTACTGTAATCTATCTGAACGATGCCACCTTCAGTGGTAGCGGTGTCTCATTAGGTAACGCTCATACATTAGCGGATATTGAAACGATGATCAAGGAAGCAAGAGATGAGAGCGATACCGCCTATATCAATCCTGTAGCGACCTTTGATGCTCAGATACGTAAAGATAGCAATGGGGTAGTCAGCGGAATCGTATTCTCGCAAGAATAAGATGAATCAATCTGTTGGAGATGCGGTGTCAACCGCAGTGAATGTGTTGGCCATCATTGGAATATTATCGTGTGTGCTTACCTTTTACACCCCGGTAGTTCGGATGATCGATCACCTTGAACAAAGTAAACGTTCTGAAGCAACCAGTGAGTCTTTTGATGTGAGGGGATATGAAATCACTGGGAAAGAAGTACGCGAAGTCCTAGTAAGGCATCTTTATCGGTTAGTCTCTGCTGCCAGCAATTCGGATACTTTTAATCTCATTGAAACAGGCGTACAGGTCACAGATGAAATGACCACGACAGTGGTGTACAAGGACCAGAAAGTAACCGCCGATAACTATGACTCCCTGATAGTCGATCTGGCTGGGTCCTATGAAATCATCTATCAGGTAGATCATTCAAATCCAGGCGGCCTGACAATCGACATAAAGGAGAGAAAAGATGATTGAACAATCCCTATGGAAAATAACCGCGTTTATCCTCGTAATCATCCTACTGATTATTTTTCCAATCCTCCATATGCTTGAGAAGCAAGATGAAATCATTCAAATCAGGTTGATGGATGAAGTCGATTATTTTTTGTCTCAGGTTACGGCACAAGGAAAAATCTCAGCCCAGTCCTATGAGCAATTTCAGACGAAGCTAAATGCCTTAGGACAACCATTTAACGTGAGTTTACTGCATGAGAAGAAGGTGTTTGTTCCAATCTACACAGATCCGACTGACGCGACTACCTTTACGGGTAAAATGGCCGCGGTTTACGACGAAATCCCGAATGATGAAATCAAGCGACTACTATTCCCTGAGAACAGTATGGCCAAACAAGATTATGCCATGTCAAAAGGGGATTATCTGACCGTGGTTGTAAAGAGCTCTTTAAAATCAAAAGCTCAAATTATGAAAGAAGCGATATGGCAAGTTCATACTGATGCTGTTTCTTACTATGTTCGATTAAGTGGAAGGATTGCACATGAGACTCCTTAATATGGCCATCATCCTACTGATGGTCCTATGCACCATATTCTTCATCAACGATATGCGTATCGATGAAATCAAGCGAAATCAGATTTCTGAATATTATTACCATAAGGTGTTCAGGCACTCCCTTGAGGATGCGGCGGAAGTTCTCAGGGAATCGAGTGAGATCTATGGCAGTTCTGATGCGATACTTGAAATGGTGGAACCTGAACGCGCTGTGGATAGTTTCTTTGAGACGTTCTCAAAAAATATGAACATGAATAACCAAATCGGAAGGCTTCAGCTCGAAAAGTATGTGCCGATAATCGTATTAACGATCAACGACGGTTACTTTCTTTATGGAAGTGACCTATTGAGAACGGATCATGGGATTAACCCTCAGAAGATCATCCATCCCAAAAAGCAGTTCATGCACATGGCAGGCGAAGAAATCTACTTCTTCAGACTCGATGGAAGACACAGAATCCTGTACAAAGATGACTCAGGCACGTGGCAAACACAGACTGGAAGGATTGATGAACTAGCTAGTGAAGCTTCTTCAGAACAAGCGAAATTGTTTTTTTCTGCAATCGATGCCTCGGATAAAATTAAGCGCATGATGCTGGAGCAATTAGAGGAAGATATTTCACAAAGCATGGGAAGACATATCCAATATGCTGCAGATTTCGGATTCTACTATAATTTCAGTTTTGATCCGATTGACACTTCATGGACAGGAATAATAGATGAACCAAGCATCTTTACAGTTCTTCAAGGCATGCCCCTAGGAAATAACAAGAGCCTTGATCTTGTTGGAGCTTTTCAACTGAGTATCAGGAAACGAGATTTCATTTATGGTTTTGTGAAAAATGGTGTAAGATATTATAGTAAGGAAAGTTGTTCTTCAATTGAGACTGAAGAAGTTGAACAGGTATTCTTAAACCCTGCAGATGCTGCAGGAGCGGGGTACTATCCTTGTCATGATTGTTTTCACATCGATTAGCCACTAGGAGGCGTTATGAACAAAGTCATCGAAACAATTAAGTCTCACAGATCCATAAGAAAATTTACAAAAGAGCATATCCCGAGCACAATTCTACAGGAGATTTTTGATGCCGCCAGATATGCGTCAACATCATCGTTTGTACAAGCGTATCACATCATTCGAATCACTGATACAACTAAAAGACATGCGATTTATGAACTAAGCGGTGAACAACCCTACATTAATATGGCGCCGGAATTCCTCGTTTTTTGCGCTGACCTCCACAAACTGAATCACGCGTGTGAGTTGCACGGTGAAAAAATGGACGATGGTTATATGGAAAGTATGATTGTCGCAACAGTAGATGCAAGTCTGGTCGCTCAGAATCTTATGCTCGCTGCTGAATCGTTCGATCTTGGCGGAGTATACATCGGCGGACTAAGGAATAACATTGCCAAAGTTTCACAACTTTTAAACCTACCCAAACATGTATATCCTCTCTTTGGTATGTGCCTAGGATACCCTGAACAGAATCCACAAACGAAACCTAGAATGGATATTTCGCTTATCTTAAGCGAAAATGGGTATGATGCAATCGATGCAGAAAAATTAAGTCAGTATGATGAGACGGTGAAAAACTATTATTTTGAACGGACTCATGGAAAAATCAATCATACATGGACTGAACAGATGAGTGAGAAGATGAAAAATGAAACCAGACCATTCATGCTGAACTACTTGCAAAAACAGGGTTTTGCGAGAAAATAGAAAGTCGGAATAAAAAAATATAAAAAAGTTTTCAAAAATGGTTGACGTCGTATCGTCTTGGTGATAGTATATTACTTGTCGCTAAGACATACGGCGGCTAACGCAACAACAGAAAAGCAATAGAGAAGTGAAATCACCTCTACGTTGAACAAAGTACGTTCAACTGACCGGTGTGGCGTCGTGAATAAGAAACATTCACGATCAATGAACCATGACAACTGAACAATGTACCCGCTTCCAATAAGCCGCCCCGTATAAACGATAGGCGAGTTGGAAAGCGACAATGGATAATTAGAGTGCAAGAAAAGCACCAAAAAAAATCACAAATAATTAACGCTAGACGTTAAACAAACTATTTTAATTAAGAGTT